>JADLFY010000085.1 GCA_020849575.1 Candidatus Peregrinibacteria bacterium | reverse complement strand
TTTGGGTATATATATCTGATCTGAAACCGTTGGTACGATAATCTGACCAAGCCAGAAGGTAGTTGCCATCTGAAGTTTGAATCATAACTGGTTCCATTTGCTGGTCGGTGGTAGTGGCATTTACTCTGACGTCTGTTGGTGAACTGGTATTGGGCCAATTGGCGACTGATGCTGCCAGTACGGTACTGGCTAAAAGATTAGCAGTCACAATTGATAAAGTGGCTAAACTAAGCGATTTCCTCTTAAACATAAATTTGAATTTTTTTATTTATTTTTACAAATCTCTACATTATACTACAAAATAATGTATCATTATAGTCAATTTTGACTAAAATGTCATAAATGTGATTAATTTAATTCCATAGAAAATGCAGATGAAAAAAGTAAGAGATTTAAGACAACCCGAAACAGAGGCTGCCTATAAGAAATATTTGGCTGAATATAAAGGTGGATGCCCATTTTGTCTGGAGACGGCTGAACCCAGAAAAATAGTAAAAGACTATAAATTCTGGTATATCACCGAGAATATTTATCCTTATGATAAAGTTTATTCAATTTCTCATATGCTGGTACCCCGTCGGCATTTGATTTTTTTGTGGGATTTATCATCCGAGGAGTTGGCTGAGTTTTTGGAAATAAAAAAGCAATTGGCCGAATTGGGCTATGATGAGATTCTGGAAAATTTACCTGGTATAAAAACCCAGCATCATTTTCACCAGCATTTGTTGGCTTATTAGAAAGATATTCAAAGGTGAGTATTTTTAATGTATAATGTAAATATGTCTAAAAAAGATTTAGAAAAAAATGGTGTTCCTGTCGATATACAGCTTAGTGCTGGAGATTTAGAGGCTGCGAATGGCAATACGGTTGCAAATTTAGCAGAACAGGAGAGGTCTATTTTGACTGAAAGTGAAAATAGAATGGAAAAAGCCTCTTCCAGAGATGAGTTGGCCAAAATTGCTGATGAAACTCTGGCGAAAATAGCCCAACTTTATGGCAGATCAGAAAATGATGTGACTGAATTTATTGGAAAAGTTTATAAACCGGCTTTTGAATTTGCCAGAACTTTGGATTTTGAAATTACTACCAAAGCTACTCAGGAGGCTGGATTTGATGAGCCTGCTGATGGTTTTGCCTTTAAACTGAATAATGCTGAGATATCCTCGTTGGAGGATAAAGATAGAAAAAATCAGGCTACGGAAATTTTCTTGGTGGCAATTGGTAAAATCCGTGTTTCAAAGGATTTAAAAGAAAATCTGGAAATTGCCAATGAGGCGGTTCAAATGCTGCGTGTATTGTATGGGAAATCGCCATCTTTTAAACATGATTTCCCCAGACTGGAAGGCCAATTGTATCTGGCGGTTAAACAAAGAAATCTATTTTTAAGAAATTCTGGATCATGGCAACAGAACCACTCTTCGGGGATTTAAAACTGGCTGAAAAAATGCAGTTGCTTGGCCTGAATCTGAGTGATTTTGAGGAGAAATTTGTGCGTGGTGGAGGAAAAGGAGGACAGAAAATCAATAAATCAACCAATGCAGTTTGGCTTTTTCATAAGCCAACTGGTCTGGATGTGAAGGTACAGAAATTCCGTGAATTGTGGGGGAATAGGTTGTCAGCCTATCGTTTACTGGTGTCGAAGATTGAAGATTTGAAAATGGGTAAAAATTCTGTCAGAAATCAAAAGATTGAAAAATTGCGTAAACAGAAAAAACGTCGTAAACGCAGATCGAGTGTCACGACGGAAGTGAAGTCAGGAGATGCTAATGTTTCTTAGCGTTCAGACTTAATTTGTCGGGCCAAATCCTGTAAAAGGGATTTGATTTCAGTACGATTGTTGGATTTGAGAGCTTCTCCAAGTTTTGCACTGATTTTTTGTGTTTCTGGAGAACCCATTAAAGTTATTTTGGCGTCGAGATTGTTGAAGGTGGTCTGATCAAAATTGCCGCTGCTGAGGCTGTTAGTGCCGAGATCGAGCAAATCCTGATAAGTGCTTTGACGATTTTGATCAACTGTTTTGACCTGTTCACGTTTGAGAAAATTGTTGGTGAGCTGATGTTCGGTTTTGGCTTGTGAACTGCGAAGAACGCTGATGATTATCCAAAAAATCAAGGCCATACCAACGGCTCCGCCAAAAGTCAGGTAGGGCAGGGTAGGAATGATATTGTGAGTTTCTACTTTTGGACATTCAATCTGTTCTGGTTGTAGAGGGTTAATCGGTGGACATTCCTGAGTTTCGGGAGTTGGAGTGGTTTCTTCGGGAGTATTGGGGGTGGTGCGAGGAGGTATGGTGGTCCGGGGTGGGGTAGTGGTTCGTGGAGGTGTGGTGCTAGTGCCAGTAGTTGTGGTTGTAGGTGTATTGGCAGTTGTATCAGTAGTCTCAGTAGTGCCGTTGGGATTTTCTGTGGTCGGAGTTCCGACTGGAGTGGCTGTGGTGGACGTGTTGCCTTCGGAGGCTGGTTGCATCAAGGTGCGTGGATCAAAATTATCTGAAGTGTCCGGCGCATTGGGGTCGGTTGGAGCAGTGGTAGTAGTGCCATTGGGATCAGTAGTTGGGGTGGTAGGCACGGCAGTAAATTGGGCCAAGGTCAGAGTGGGAATGAGCAGTAATAAGCCGAGAATGTATTTGAGGCTTTTGTTCATAGTGTTTTAGATAGTGGAAATTTCCATATCTTCACGGATGGCTTCAAGCAAAGAAGTTCTGTCCTGCATGTAGTTTTCGCTCAAAGCTATTTCTTTACTGTCTTTTTGGGCAAAACGTTTTTCGGCTAATTCCATTAATTCGGAAGAGAGATTATTTTTCAGATTTTTGACATTTTCATTGGAGACCAATTCCATCTTGATTTCTATACGGGTCCATTCATTGTCAAAGTTTTCGATGGTTTTGAGATTATTATTGCTGGACTTTTTGGTAATGAAGTTTTCCAGAGAAGCCAGTTCAGAAATGAATTCGGAGTAAATTTCCTGCTTGAGATTGAATTCTTTTTCTTTTTTAGCTCTTTCCAGTAGGGCCTCTTCTTTGCGTTCCTCTCTCCGGATGTCCATATGGCGAACCAGAAAAGAAGTGAAAATGGTAATAAAAGTTCCTACAAAAAGCCCGACTACACCAATTACGGCTCCAAGGACTTGACCCAGTGCTTCGGGATCTTTTGCTATTTGATCGAACATTTTCTGATTGGTTAATTTTTCTGTAATGTATCATCTTTTGGATGATTATAAAAGGTGCTAGAAGAGATTTGTTTAAAAATCCTCTAAATCTAGGGAAAATTGAAAGATTGATTAAGCGTAGTAGCCATTGACATTGCTATGGTTTTCTGTTTAAATAGGCCCTTCTGATTGCCCAAATTTTGTTCAATTATGAAAAAAGGCCTAGAACAGGAAAATCAGCTAGTAGAAGCGGCAAAAAGGGATTCCAGCCAGTTTGGACTCCTCTATGATAAGTATGTGGAACAAATTTTCCGCTATGTAATGCGCCGTGTCAATGATATGGAAGTGGCCGAAGACCTGGTCAGCCAGACTTTTTTCGATGCCTTAAGCCATTTATCCAGCTATGAATTCAAAGGATACCCTTTTTCGGCCTGGCTTTATAAAATTGCCCATAATAATGTACTTAAATGGTACAGGGTGCATAGCAGGGTTCAAAAAGTGGATTTGGAAGAAATAGCTGAAT
>JADLFY010000084.1 GCA_020849575.1 Candidatus Peregrinibacteria bacterium | reverse complement strand
TTACACATTTAAATCATTCACAAAATCACTAAATAGCAACACCTTTCTCTTATCCATAGGGTCAAAAAGCAAATGCTCTACATCCTTGTCAAAATCCTCAAAATTCAATGAAGCGGTTTTTTCCAATAAATAACTTTTCAGATCTGACTCATTATCAACGCCTATGTTCTTCTTTAAATAGGCAAAATCCGGTTTTGCCCCAATTCCATATAAAAACACAATATCAAAAAAATCACGCCCCATGATTCGTTTGCGATTTACCGATGCAAAAATCTTCTGGGCAAGCAATAAATCTTTTGGAACTGCATTGATTTGAGTAAAAATATCAAATTTGTTGAGTAACGGCTTTTCCGGATCATAATCAAAATTCTGCGGAACCGTATCAACTTGAATAAGGATCTTGTGTTCACTCATCGCGGAAAGCCCAGAATCAAAAAGCAGTTTTGGAATACGAATCTTGATTCTGTAAGCATTGCGAGTAACCGTATTTATTTCCACTTCAAGCCCTTCTAGGCTAAGATCTTTTTGAATAATTTTACTCAAATCTATAAATTCATCTTCCGTCAGGGCAAAGTTATCAAAGTCCAAATCTTCCGAAAACCGTGTGCTGCCATAAACAATGCGAAGTGCCGTTCCGCCAAGAAAGGCCAACTTATTGGCATATTCACTATCAAAAATACTGTTTAGAATTTTGTACTGCAAATACTCTTTCAAAATACTTTCTCTGAAAGCTCTCAGATTCTCCGGATAGGAAGATAAGATTTGATCAAGGGTTATCATTCCGAATAGTTGTTAAAAATACATTCGCCCTCTTAGAAAGCTGTTTGTTATTAAAATTCTTCAAATATTGCTGAAACTTATCGATATTAATGCCCGTTCTAAATTCATCGACATTGATGCGCATACCCTCAAAATCTGCACTCGTCTTCAAATTGGGATGAACATATAAATAATCCAACACTGCCTTTTCCGACTCAGCTAACAGCATTTTCTGCTGGCCAAAGTCAATTAATCTATAACCGAAGTAAAGACTCGGTTTTATTCGTCTATAGCTAAAATTACCAACAGCCGTTTCAAAATTTGTGGCCTTTTTTGTGCCAACAGAAGTGATCTGAAAAATCTCTTCAGGAATGAGCCCGTAATACTTTAAAGCGATTTCCAAAGACACATACGAAGGTGCATAAATCTTATTTGCAGTATAAAAAAGAAAATTTTGATCAACGATTTGAGTACCAAAACAATAAAAACCTCGCTTAACCTTCTTTAAATACCCCTTCTTTTCCCAACGATCTAACTGCCTATAAGAAAAATCACTAAATACCTTTCTCACGTCTTGTAGTGAAAATATAGGATAAATAGAAAACTGATTTTGAAAATCAATAAATCGCATATTATTCTTTAATAGGACAATTATGTCCTTTTACAGAATAATAATAACTAGAAATAACCCAAATTGCAACAAAACTATCAATTTTGTTGGATTTACCAAAAAGATGTCAACGGTTTTCAAATCCTGCATAAAAACCCGCAAGTTACCGCCACTTTTTCAATTTTATACAAAAACTACTCTAATTGTTAAATTTTCGTCATCCCAATCCCATCAACATGTCCATTCACCACATGGCACGGAAAACACCCCACCAATTTTGTAAGAAACGGTTGGATTTTTCCGTATCAAGTACAACGATCAATTTTTATTTTGGTTTTTAGTCTATGGAGCGTTTAAAAAATTTACTCAAATCCAAAGTTTTTTGGATTATTATTGTCCTTATAGTAGCGGCTTTTGGCTATTTTAAATTTTTCAATAAAACAGCTGCTGTTACCCCCACCTATCAGATAGGCAAAGTGCAGACTGGCACTATCTCGACTTCTGTCAGTAACACCGGACAGATTGTGGTTGGCACCCAGATTGAAGTGAAACCGCGTGTTTCAGGAATTCTGGAATCACTCAGGGTCAAAAACGGCCAAAAGGTGAAAAAAGGTGATATCATAGCTATTATTGATGATTCTGATGCACAAAAAAGTATTCGCAATGCTTCCCTTGATTTAGAAAATGCCCAGATCAGCCTGGAGAAAACCGAAAAACCAACTGATGAATATACTATCAGTTCGGCTCGCAGTGATTTGGCCCAGGCTCAGCTTGATCTGAAAAAGCTTCAGGATCCCCCAACCGCATTGGAACTAGAAACTGCCCAAAATGCTGTAACACAGGCCGAACGTTCAGTACAGCAGGCCGAAGACAATGTAGCAAAAACCACTTTAAATGCAGATCAAAGTATACAGCTTGCCTATAATAATGCACATACTTCCCTGACTGATGTTTATCTAAATACCAAAGATATAGTGAAAACTGATGCTTCGGATTTTATTTTCCATCTGCCAGAATACAAAAGCATCATGAAAAATGATTCCATCATGGCTGAACAGATGGGAGAAACCTTTGAAGATGCTGTTGATGCTTATGATAAAGCCCAGGAAGAATATGGTCTGAAAATTCAGGCAATTGATGAACAATCTGAATATATAGACAGTTTACTGGCTGATACTTTGACCATGGAGAAAACGGTTTATAAATTCCTTTCTACTAGCCTGGCTGTTTACGACAAAGTAGATGATCTGGCCGAAAACGATACTTCGGTAAATGTCAGCAGTGTCAAACAACTCAAGCCTCGTCTGGTTGCTGACATGGAAGTTATTTCCAAAAATATCAGCGACCTGCAAACTGTTAAAAATAATTTTGATGATGCTATCAAAAATTCTCCAATTGATCTTAATAATGCCAATGCTTCAGTAATAGCCACCCAGGAAAACCTCAAAGAAAAACAATTATCTTTGGAAAAATTAACTGAAGGTGCAACTGATGATGATATTTTTATCGCCCAGGAAAAAGTTAAACAACGTCAACAATCATTGAATAAACTCCTGGAAGGACCTGAGGCACTCGATCTAAAATCTGCTCAGCTCAGTGTACAAAGTCGCAAAAATTCCTTGGCTGATGCCCAGGAACAATTGGCTTACTATACAGTCAGAGCTCCCTTTGATGGAACTATTGCTACCGTGCCAGTAGTGGAAGGTGACGTGGTTTCTTCTGGAACCAGCCTGGCTACACTGATTAATGCCCAGACCATGGCTCAAATATCTCTAAATGAAATTGACGCCGTAAATGTCCAAGTGGGAGATAGAGCCATGATGACTTTTGATTCTATTGAAGATTTAACCATTTCCGGAAATGTTGTGGAAATTGATACTGTTGGTACTGTCAATCAGGGCTTAGTTTCATTCAATGCCAAGATCGCCCTTGATACAACTGATGAAAGAATTCGTCCAGGTATGAGTGTAAGTGCCAATGTAATTACTGAAGTAAAACAAAATATACTGGAAGTTCCAAGTAGCGCTGTGAAGACTCAAAATAATCAGAGTTATGTGGAAGTGGTGGAAAATCTCCCTGCAGATGTAGATGCCAGTACTATTGATACAGCTGGTTATGTAACGGTAAACAGTAATTTACAAAAGACTCAAAAAACCGTGGAAACTGGGATATCTGATGACAGCAATACAGAAATTATCAGTGGTTTAAATGAAGGAGATTTGATTATCACCAAGACTACTACCGCAACTACTGCGACCGCAGCAACAACTGCCAATTCTTCAAACCGTAGCGGTTTTAGCATGTTTGGCGGTGGTGGAGGTGGTGGCGGAACTCCTAGATTCTAAATTTATGATTGAAGTTAAAAACATTGTCAAAAGTTACGTAAATGGAGGGGTTGAAACACCAGTACTCAAGGGTGTTTCTTTTACTATCAAGAATGGTGAATTCATTGCAATAATGGGTCCATCCGGTTCTGGAAAATCTACCCTGATGCATATACTCGGAGCACTTGATACGCCGACCAGCGGAACTTATCTACTCGATGGCCATGATGTTTCAACTTTGGATGATGAACAACTTGCTGATATCAGACGCAATAAAATCGGTTTTGTTTTCCAGGCTTTTAATCTCCTGCCCCGCGCTACGGTTTACCGCAATGTGT
>JADLFY010000083.1 GCA_020849575.1 Candidatus Peregrinibacteria bacterium | reverse complement strand
AGTCGATTATTTTTCGGTTTCAAATCTATCACTTCAATATCTATTCCAGCCAACTCTCCAATCAGTCTGGATAAAGAGTCTCCTGCCTTAATTTCTACTTCCAGGGTATTCTCATCATAAGGTCTCAGAGTAAATCCATTGAGATTTTCATAATTCCCCAATTTGTTTACTGTGACGAGAAAAGCCTGGCTTTCCATGCTGTTCAGAAGTCCCCTCACAGAATCTTTTTTGATAATTTCACCCTGTTTGATTATCGCTACATTTCGACACATTTGCTCTACCTCTTCGAGATAATGGGTGGTCAACAAAATTGTTGTTCCAGTTGCGTTTAATTCTCTCAAATATTCCCACATACCATGTCGCAGTTCCACATCCACACCGGCTGTTGGCTCATCCAGAATGAGCAGTTTCGGTTTGTGCATCAAAGCTCTGGCAATCATCAAACGTCTTTTCATGCCACCAGAAAGCTGCATCGATTTGGCATCCTTTTTCTCCCATAAATTCAATTTATTCAAGACCTCTTCTGCTCTTTCAAAAGCCTCTTTTCTGGGTACACCAAAATATCCCGCATAAGTAGTGACAATCTCCAGAACGGTTTCAAAAATATTAAAATTAAATTCCTGTGGTACTACGCCGACCACTCTTTTTGATTCATCACGCGCTGTATCAATATCATGTCCAAAAACATTCACCTTCCCTTCGGACTTCACTACCAGATTGGTCACTATGTTAATAATAGTGGTTTTCCCGGCACCATTGGCTCCCAGCAACGCAAAAAAGTCTCCCTCAGCTATGCTGAGGTCGACTCCTTTGAGTGCCATTGGGCCATTTTTATACTGCTTTTTTAATCCTGCTATTTCTAGTGCATTCATGTAATTATTTTGTTGCTTGTATATAAGCTGGGCGTGCCATCAATTTTTCCAGCCAGGTTTTGACATTTGCATAATTGCTGAAATCAAATCCGGCCATCACACCATAAGACACCGCTACCCCGGCATTGATATCGGCTACTGTAAATTCTCCTCCAACCAGATATTCTTTACCAGCCAAATATCCGTCCAGCATTTTCAGATAAGGAGTCAAATCAGCTGCCGCCTTATCATAAACTTCCTGATCTTTCTCTGGTACCCATAGTACCTGTGCCGCCATCACACCAGTGAATTTTTGAATATAAAGATAAGACCAGATACTCCATCTCCAGGCATCAGCTTTTTTCTCCGGTGTATCACCAAGTAATTTTGGTGCATGTTTAAGTCCAATATATTCGTTGATAGCCATTGATTCATTCAAAACAAAATCACCATCAACCATGGCCGGCACCATCCCCATCGGATTTACCTTCAAAAATTCTTCCGATTTATGCTCACGTGCTGCCATATCCAATGACACAGTTTCATATTCTACGCCGGCTTCAGCCAGCATCCAGTGACATCTGAGAGATGAACCCATTCTTCCTCCATAAATTTTAATCATTTTCTTCAAAGTTAAAAAATTAGCAGTCAGATAGTAACACTGCTAATAACCGAAAGCCAACTTAAAAAATTTATTTAGCTTGCAAGAGCGTCAACAAGTTTTTTGATCAACGCTTGCACTGATAATATTTGTATTTTCCCGTCTTTATCTTGTGCTTCTCCCCGATTTTCTTGCAATAATTCATCTATTTTATGCATGATTAGAGCCAATTCTGCCGCTCTGTCCTGGAAAGCAAATTCCAGCGTATCGACTATAGCTTCGGAAACCGAATCAGGATTATTGATGAAATCCAGATGTATCAATTGCACCAGAAAATATGGATACAAACAATCAGCCTCAAGCTCATTAATATCCCCATAATCTTTCAAAATACTAATCACATCCTGCAAAACTGTTCCATACATCAGATTGGCCAGATCAACTTTTGTTTCGATATCAAATTCGCCGCGTTTATCCATGCTCAGCCTTTCCAGACTGAGACCTGAGACAGTTCTTGTTATTATCCCGCCAAAATTACTAGTTGGAGGTTTTTCGCTGGGCCGTTTCATGCGCATCACTTAATCCAAATACAATTCTGCCATACTTGTGAGAATATCTGTCCGCCAAGATTGCCATAATCACTTCACTGATAACCTGGGGCCGTATGGCATAGATTAAAGGCAAAGTTTCCAAGGCATTCATAATTTCTGTTCGCAGTGGCAATCCTTTTTCTACCACAATTCCATCTTCCAAATCAAAATCACCAAAAGTTTTCACCACGTCCTCAATCATTGGGCCATATTCATTCTCCAGATAATTTCGAAACTGCTGGGCACGTGATTCTTGAATATTGTTAGCCAGTCTGATTTGTTTAGTTGGTATGCTATTCACATATCTGTCTATATCGGCGAAATCCTCTGTACCTTGATTAAGTTCCACTTTTAAATTTTTCCCGTCATCTATCAGGCCGGCGGGAATCACGCGGATAGGGGTCTGATCAAAAAGTTCCTCCAATTTGATTTTGTCCACTGTGGCAAACATCATAGAATTTTCTTTCACAATCTTTTTGATCAACGCTCTGTCTTGGGGATTTGCCAATGCTGCTCCGACAAAAATAGTATTCAGGGCTCCTTCCAGCATTGCTTTGATCAATTGACCTTCTTCTTTTTCACCACTTTCCTTCATGGCAATGATCACCATGACTTTCTGCATCAATCCAGCCAGATCATACAGTTCCTCATGCCTGGAAAACAGTTCCACTCTGATTTGTATAAAAATTCTCAGCTCTTCATTAAGCAACTGAATGTCTGTTTCCAGCTGTGAATGTTCACTCACTTTATTAGAAAATTTTGGCTTCATAAAAATAAATTATAAGCCGCCATAATAATAGACGATCGTTTTTTGTCAATCAGCTCTCCCGATCTTAAAATAAAATATCCGTACTTTCAGCCAATACATAAAGGAAGAAAACCATCAACAAAGCCACACCTTCCCAGAAGGACAATTTGTTTTTCGATTTGCTGAAGATGAAAAACATCACAAATCCAAAAATAACAATTGGGAAAATCAAACCGAAATGATTGGTGTCCAAAGTAAATGTACCATTAAACAAACTGAAAATTCCGAGTAGCATGATATTGAAGGCCGCCGAACCGATATAATCTCCCAAGGCAATTTCCGGTTGTCGATGAGCCAGAGAATTAATAGCTATGGTAATTTCGGGTAGATTTGTTCCCAGTGAGAGGAGCAGCATACTCACTACAAACGGCGGTGCATTTAGCAGAGTGGCAAAATACAGGGTTTTTTCCACCAGCAGTAAACTGGCAAAATAAATCAGCACGGCTCCCCTCATAATTTTTACTGCACAGAGCAGCAGAGCTTTGGTATTGATACTTTTTTTCTCCAGTTCATGAGTGATTTTTTTATAATGCTGGAAAAAATAAAAGAAAAATCCGTACATCAAAATCAGCAGGATGGCATCATAAACACTCACCACTCCATCCAGTACCACCAATGCCGAAGCCAATATCAGCAGCAGAAAAAAGAAAATTTTCTCGGCATTAAAATTTGACTGAAATTGCACTCCTTTGTGCATCACTACCAGCAGTGGAATCACAAATAGCACCAGTACAAAAGAAGCCCCAATCAGATTACCGGCAAACACTTCGGGTGTTTTGAGCATAATGGCATTTATACCAACAGACATCTCT
>JADLFY010000082.1 GCA_020849575.1 Candidatus Peregrinibacteria bacterium | reverse complement strand
GGGTTTGGGTGGATATAGCGAAGCGGCTTTAAATAGCCAAAATGATTTGAAAATTGTGGCTTTTGATCTGGATGGAGAGAATTTGAAAATGGCCAAAGTGAAATTGGCAGCCTGGAAAGAACAGGTGAATTTTGTGCATGATAATTTTGCCAATTTGGAAGAATCTCTGAAGGATTTGGGTGTAGAAAAAATTAATGGGGTAATGCTGGATCTGGGACTTTCATCTCCTCAAATAGATTTGGCTGAAAGGGGATTTTCTTTTATGCGTGAAGGCGATTTGGATATGCGTTTTGACAAGAGACAGCAATTAACTGCTGCAGAAATTGTCAATAAATTTGGTGAAGTGGAATTGGCCAGAATTTTTTGGGAATTGGGTGAGGAGAGAATGTCACGTCGTATTGCCAGAGCAATTGTGGAGAGAAGAAGAGAAAAACCTTTTACAAAAACTACTGAGTTTGCTGATTTTGTGGCGGGTGTGGTTGGCGGTAAAAAAGGTAAAATCCATCCGGCTACCAAGGTTTTTCAGGCCCTGAGAATTGCCGTCAATCATGAATTGGATAGTTTGCAGAAGGTGTTGGTGGAGAGTCTGGAAATGCTTGCTTCGAAGGGAAGAATTGCCGTGGTTTCCTATCATTCTTTGGAAGACAGGATTGTTAAGAATTTTTTTCGTGAAGCGGCCCGTGAATATATTAATTTGCCAGATCAGCTGACTACAACTGAACTGGAACCAAAAATAAAAATAATTACCAAAAAGCCTATCGTGCCATCAGCACAGGAGATTGCTGAAAATCCCCGTGCCAGAAGTGCAAAATTAAGAGTGGCTGAAAAAATCTAAAACAAAAATGAATAAAAAAGCTATTTCAAAAATCAGAGTGGGGTACAGTCCATATCGACAGGCCTTCAAAGAAGAGAAGATTGCTCAAAAAAGTGAGGAGGTTGCTGCCAGTAAGGAAATGCTGAAATTGGAACTTAAACCACCAGTGATTATAGCGACATTATTTGTTTTGATTCTGGCTTTGGGAAGTTTATATTTGGCCAATTTTAATAAAATGGCTACCAAGGGAAATATGCTTAAAAGGCTTCAGGTGTCCCGTCAGGAATTAAATGAACAGGCTGATCAGAGTAATTTGTATATGGCCAAGGTAAAATCAATGAATTCCATTATGGAAAGTGGCAGAATTGATCACATGCGTAAACCTGCTAATGTTGATTTTGTCTTTGGGGATAGCGTGATTGCCAAGGCTGATTAAGTAAAATGCTGATTTAGATCTCAGTTTTGACAAATTCGCAAGTTGAACTTTGGATAAATAATGCTATGCTGTTTTGGCAGTTTTTAGCTGAAATGGGAAAAACAGAATTAGACAATGAGCAGAAAGAAAGAATTGAGCTTTGGGTAAAGCAAGCCCAGTCAGGAGATTGGTCAGCTTTTGCCAAACTCTATGAATATTTTGTGGATAAGGTTTATAAATATATTTATTTTAAATCTTCCCAAGAGGAAGCCATGGATCTGACCGAGACGGTCTTTCTGAAAGTTTGGGAAAATTTGAAAAATTATAAACCAAAAACAGGAAGTTCTTTTGGATCATGGGTTTTTCGTATTGCCCACAATTTGCTGGTGGATCATTATCGTCTGCGTAAAGAAACGTCTGAGCTGAAAGAAATTCATGCTGATCAACGGGATGAGGCCAGTCCGGTTTTTCTGGCTGAGCAGAGTCTGGCTCGCCGGGGGCTTCATCAAGCCATGAGTAAACTTAAAGAAATTTATAGGGAAGTTTTGACTTTGTCTTATTTGAATGGTTTGACGAATGCTGAAGTGGCTGAAATCATGAAAAAGTCGGAAGGAGGGCTTCGTGTACTGAAATTTCGGGCATTACAGGAGTTAAAGAAGATTTTGGAACAGATGGGTCTTAAATACTAGTAACAAATTGATGATTTTGTAGTTTTAGACAGTGACATGAAAAAAGATAATTTCGACAATTTGGAACAGTTCTTGTCTGAAGGAAGCACTCAAAATTGGCTTTCAGAAGAGAATAAAAGCTCAATGTTGGCCAGTATTCAACAGTGTATTGCTTTGTCCGAGAAATTGGCGGCGATTGGTGAGGAAAAATTCCTGACTGAAGGGCTCAAACGACGTATGCTTAATTCTATTCGAGAAACAGTTGAAGATGAGGTAGAAAAGCCATTCTGGCAGGGATTATGGATATTCAGGAATTGGCGTTCCTCCGTGGCCAGTATGTTGATTTTGATGTTGGCCTTTAGCGTGGTAATTGTTTCGCCGTTTGAATTGCGTACTACCAGGGCGGCGAAATGGACTTTTTTAACTGATGTACGCGGGGAAGTGTTTGTGAATAGAGATGGTCGAACCATGGCAGTGGACCGGAACTTTGTTTTGGATGAAGGCGATCTGATTTTTACACGTGAGGAAAGTTTTGTGACCATACGCTATCTGGATGATAGTGTGACCAGATTGGGAAACAATACTTCCATGGAAATTAAACGTCTCTATGTAAGACCTGATAATGCTGTTCAGACTGAAGTGGAATTGCAATTAATCAGTGGGCAGATCTGGGCTGCGGTTTATAATCTGATTGATGATGATTCACACTTTATAGTAGAGACCAATTCGGCCAAGGCCAATGTATCCAGTAAAGCGGCTTTTGAACTAACTGCTGAGCCAAATAGTACTAAGCTGGCGGTTTTTGATAATGTGGTGGATTTGACTGATAAACAGGGAACCAAGCAGGCTCAGCCGATTCTTTCCGGTTTTAAGGCTGAGGTTACTACTACACAGAAGATAGACAGCAAAAATTTGGTGGCTACGATTGTGGTGGAAAAAAATTCTGATGAAGATGATTGGGTGAAATTGAATCTCAATCTGGATAAAGAACATGCAGAACAGCTTAAGGAAGAAAGTATTCAGCTGGCTGCCAATACTACCGCCGTGGATGAATCACTGGTGGGGACTCTGGCTGATATAAAGGCTAATACCAAGGCTCTGTTTGCCAATCCGGATATAGAAAAAGTGCGACAGAAATTTCTAAATGTGCAGGTTGGTTTTTTGAAAGCTGAAAAACTTTTGGAAACGGCCAGTCAGGACAATGATAATAGAAGACAGGCTACGCCATTAATTATTCAGTATAAAACTGCTGTAAGAGAGATTATGGAAGACTATGATCGTTTGAAAGAAAAAGACGCTGATCAGGCCCAGCGATTATTAGCCTGGATGAAAGAAGAAATTGGTTTACAGAAAAAGAGTTTAAGTCTCACTTTGCCGGGTGAAAAACTGTTTTTGGCCAAAGAAGCAATTGTCGAGGTAGAAGCTAATTTTGCCCGAACGCCAGCTCAGAAATCAGGTTATTATCTGGATATTTCCAGCAATAGATTAATGGAAATGAAAGGAATGATTGCCAATAACAATTTGAATGGAGCTGAGGGAGTATTGAAGAGTTATCTGAGTGGTTTGGAAGTGCTGGTTGGCAATGTGGAAAAGGCCAATGTTGATGAATTACAGTCCAGTTTGTTTGCTTTGCTGAATGCCCAGATTAAACAGTTTAAATTGCTTACTTCGATTGAGGAAGATTTGTTGGCTAAAGAAGCTGATGATTTGGCTGATAGAGTCAGAAAAGTTAAATTGGATAGTGTGACCAAGCTGGTTTCCATTGTGAAAACTTATTATAAGAATGGCATACCAATGCTGACAGTTTTGGATTTGAAGAATACTGTTT
>JADLFY010000081.1 GCA_020849575.1 Candidatus Peregrinibacteria bacterium | reverse complement strand
TCAATCCGGCTGAGTAACTTGCTTTTCATAACACAAAATTAAATTCTACTCCAGAAAAAATACCCAAAATCAAAAAAATCAACAACTTTGTAATGCTTTTTTTCAAATTCACTTCGCGATGGCTATACAATGAATACAGCTGATAAATCAATTGCTTTAATTGATATTGCTCTTCGTAGACGTTTTGAGTTTATTGGATACTTTCCTGATTATAGCAAGTTGGAAGAAAGTGATGGAGAAGTTTTAAAGCACATTAATAAGGAAATATATTCTCGTAAAAAATCTGCCGACTATTTAATAGGTCACGCCTATTTCATGACAGGTATCGACACTTTTAAAGTTATCAAAAACAAAATCATCCCATTATTAATGGAATATTTTTCAGGTAAAACAGAGGTTGTCGAAGAAATTTTTAAAAATAGCTCGTGGGTTGTCAAATACGATATTGAAAAGTATGATTGGATTATTCAACCTGCCAACTAATGTTTACACTTTTTGAATATGGCCAGCAAATTTCAGTAAAAGACAGAATTGGTCTTGAAGGATACTTGCGTTTTCTTTGGCAGGATTATAAAAATTTGTGGGTTGATGAGAATCAAGAAACGGAAATTATAAACAGCTCAAATTATCAACCTTTTATTTCTTTTGATGGCGAAAAGGCTAACGCAAATAATTTTGTTGGCTTCATAAATTGCAATGATGATTCATTGGAAATTTATCCAAAAGTCTTTCAGGGCATGCACAACCCTAATAAGGATTTAATGCATAGACATCTATTCTTTTGGTTTAGCTATTGTAAGAAAATAAAATTCCCATTTAATCAATCTTTCCTTGACAACTTTGAGATTGACCGTTTCCCTGAACTAATTATATATTTAATTGGAAAGCAAATCAATGAAACTGTAAGTTCAAAACCATTTTCTGCATATGAGGAGGTGGAAGAAGCATTAATGACTCCGAGAGGTAAAATTAACTTTAATAGATATACTACAAACTTGTCTTACGGCAAACATCATTTCATTGATTGTGATTATGAGCCTTTTGTATATGACAATAAAGTCAACAGAATAATTAAACATTGTGTAAGGCTATTATTGACACAAACGATAATACCTGAAAATCAAAGAATACTTCATGAGATTATTCATGTACTTGATGAAGTTGACGACCAAGTGTGCACTATAAATCAACTGAATCAAATCAGAATACCGACATTGTTTGACGAGTATGAAGATGTGATGCAATGTTGTAGAATGATTCTTGAAAATCAGATATATTCACACGCTGAATATGAAATGAAAAATTGGAGTTTACTATGGCTTTGTTGCATGAATCCTGTTCGAAGCCTGATTTCCCCTATCCCGTTTAGGCCTCATGCGACTTTCACAGATTTAGGTGCGGCTATTTGAATAAATTTGTTCAGAACCGCAGCCTTAACTGCAGCCTCAGTTTTCTGGTTTTCAAACTCGCGGGCGTACATTTTTTCTCCCAATATGGTCTTCCATCGGAAGAACGCATTTTCGCTTTTGCTTCTTCGGTGATAGCCCGACTGTATTTTCCAGCCTTTTCGGTTTGCTTCCAGCCCGCCCTCATCTATTATTTCTATGGCCTGATTTCTTGGATGGTCGGTCAATTGCTCCTTCTCGTCTAATTGGTATACCGCATTCTCGCGCGGTGGTATGATGGGTTCTATTTCCAGGTCGGTCAACATATCCCAACAACTATAATGGTCATAGGCCCCGTCAGTTCCAACTTTGTTGATCTCAACACCTTGGTCAAATGTATCTGCCACCAAATCTACCAGTACCGCAGCATCATCCGTCTTGTTGTCCGTCAGCACTTGCGCGGTGATTTCTCCGGTCTTTTCATCTACTCCAACATGAATTTTCCGCCAGGTTCGGCGCTTACCCCAGCCATGTTTTCGCACTTTCCACTCGCATTCACCGTAGATTTTTAATCCGCTTGAGTCTACTACCAAATGAATCGGCTCCCCATTTTTGAGCCTTTCACTTATCCCTAAAGGCACTTTCAGACCCGCCTGCCGACGGCATATCTGTGTATAACTCGGCACTTGCAAATCAACCCCCATTAGCGAAAAAACGGACTCCGCAAAACCTGCCAACTGCCGAAAAGGAAGCCGAAAAACTGCCTTCAGCGTCAATAACAGCACGATGCACTCGGACGAATAGATAATTTGACCACCGCGCTTCGCTGGTCCAACATGGTACCATTTAGTGCTAATTGAATCATCTACCCATAAGGTCAGGTTGCCTCGGCGTTTTAACCCAGAATTGTACTCTTTCCAGTTGGTAACTTTATATCGGTCTTTGGGCTTGGTTGGTTCGTTGATTGAATCTATCTTTGTCATGGGCCAGGAAGTCGTTTTTTAAGCTTCGTAACTCAAAAATACGCTTGCTGGCTCACTTTTATTCCTCAAAATCAACTTGATCCTCGGGGATTCATGCAACAAAGCCCGAACCATTGCTAAATTAAATGCTAAAATTTCGTACATTGCAGCGAAATTTTTAAACTGAAATGACTCGATTAGGCGAATACTTAAAGAAAAAGGCTATCAGTAAAGCTACTGTCGCAAATAGAACAGGAATCAGCCGCTCTCGAAAGAGTGAACTCACTAACAATCCTTCTACTCATTTGAAGGCAAAAGAACTTTATTTGATTGCGCTTGCAATCGATGTAGAACTAAACGAGATTTTAAAAGAAGTCTTTAAAGAAGTCAAGCTGCTCGCATGAAGAACAAGAATACATATATTGACCTTTTTGCCGGCTGTGGTGGTTTGTCGCTTGGTCTTTACCTTTCCGGATGGAGAGGCTTATTTGCAATAGAGAAAAATAAAGATGCTTTTTTGACACTTGAGCATAATTTAATTCAAAAGAAAAAACATTTCGATTGGCCTGATTGGCTGCCTCAAACCAACCATGACATCAATGTCATTATAAAATCTTGCTCGAATGAATTAAAAGAATTAAGAGATAAGGTTGACTTAGTGGTTGGAGGTCCTCCATGCCAGGGATTCTCGTCTGCAGGCAAACGAGATGAACAAGATGATCGGAATAAGTTAATCGATAGTTATATAAAATTTATTAGGATTGTCCAACCGAAAATAATATTTTTTGAAAATGTTAAAGGTTTTACGGAAAAATTCGATCGAAATAAAATAAAGGGTCGCGTTTATTCAAGGTATGTAACGGAAGCT
>JADLFY010000080.1 GCA_020849575.1 Candidatus Peregrinibacteria bacterium | reverse complement strand
TCAAACGTCCTTTCCAATTCAAATTAATTTCCGCAGCATTCCCCATCAAATCCGCCTGAATTTCCACAATATCATCAAAAGCAATTTTCCGTTCACTGAACAATTTAACTTTCACTTTGCCCAATTTACTCTCCAGCAAAAAACTTTTTTCCAGACCCATTTCCTCTACCATTGAAACTACTCTTCCCTCCAAAATCTGTGCCTCCAAAGTATCATCCAGCACTTTTACTTCACTAAACATCATCCAGCCAAAACGCAGTCCAGCCACCAAAAATCCCATCAATAAAACCTTCCAGGCCAGTCTCCACCAACCCTCCTGACCTATCACCACCAAAACCAGTCCCCCACCCAATATAGACAAATAAAACATCAAATCAGCCTGCAGAAAAATCCCCGTCATTATTCCCAGAGAAAATAAAAAACTCAAAATAAACAAATTAATTCCGGCATCCCTATTCCAAACCCACTTTCCACTCATGAGAAAAATTTAATTCTCTCCATCATTATCATTTCCACTTTTCCCCAAACTTAAATCCACATAAAAACCCCTGGGCGGCCGTTGGCCGCCCAGGGGTTCCATTATTTAACAATCAATTACATCAAACCACCCAGAGCTTCCATTGGAATTGGTTGAGCATCTGCTGGTACTTCTACAGTAACTGGCTTGTTGATATTAGAAATTACGAATTCAACAGTAACAGTTCCACTTGGAGAAGATTTATCTTCATTCTGTTTGAAAGTAATAGTGCCTTTTCCTTTATTCAAAGCACCTGAATCTTTACCAACATAGAAATCACCGCTGAAATCCATGAATTCAAAAGCCTTCATCATGTCAGCTTTTTCAGTTTCAGAAACAGTTTGTCCCTGCATTTCAGAAGCCTTGGCTACAAATTCAGAGAAAGCAGCTTCATCAAGCATACCAGTATAGTGATAGCTTTGTTCACCATTTACACTTTCCATACCCTTATATTCAACATTCTTGAAAAATTTAGTTTCTTCAACCAATTTCTTCATTTGTTTCTGTTCTTCAGTCATATTTGCTTCAGAACCAGAAGCCATTGACATACTGAGTTGTTCCAGAGCTTCAGGAGGAATTGGCATAGTCCACCATTTATTGATGAATTGAGCCTTCATTTCTTCTGGGATAGCAACAGAACCTTTACCTTCCAAACTCATCAGATTAAGGAAAATAGCATCCTTATTCATACGGAAAGCCAATTCTCCAGTTCCACCATCTGCATCTGCACTCATTTCACCTTTAACATTGAGATTCAGCTTAGGATCCTTGGGATCTTTTGCTTCCACTCCACCATTCATATTCATATTAAATTTAACCAATTCTGGTTTTTCACCTTCTGGACCTTTCAAATCACCAACCATATCTACATTGTAGCTATATGATGTTGTATTAGAAAGCTTAGTCAGACCTTCCTGAAGCATTACTTCCGGAGCTTTCTGTGGGGCTTCTGCTGGAGCCATCACATTTTGACAACCTGCCAAGCCCATAGTCAAAACTAGCAGGCCGCTTGATGCCAAAACTTTGAGTTTATTACTCATGTTTTTGTGTGTTTAATAAATAATTTAGCTCTTGGATACTAACCAGTAAATGTTCTGGCGTCAAACAGAGAATTTGATTAAAATATCCAGGCCGAAATGGCTAAACAAATTAAACATGAATTTCAAAAAAAGACGTATCAGAACCAATCTGAGTAAAATTAAAAATATTGTCAACAAACCAGCTGAAGAAACTACTTCCACCAATTTCGATCCAGAACAACTTGAACACAACAGCAGTAAACATAGCAACAATCACTCCATGCATCTGCTTAGCATTGGCGCAGGGATCATCATACTCGTCGCTCTTTTCTGGGTAGCTTTCAGTCTGATCAAAAATCTCGATTTTGGTTCAATAGTATTTTCTTTTGGTAAAGACCTGCATAAAGACGACCATAAACTGACCAATTTCCTGTTGGTAGGTACAGGCGGAGCTGAACATGACGGATCAAATCTGACTGATACTATTATCGTCGCCAGCCTCGACCAGGAAAGTAAAACCGTCAAAATGCTTTCTCTACCACGCGACCTTTATATAGATGACAAAGAAACCGGTGGCCAAAGAATCAACAAAGTATATGACACCTATCTGGTTAAATACAAAAACTCACCCAAAGCCATGGAGAAACTTGGGGAATTGATTACCAGTCTGACCGATATGCCCATTCATTATTATGTAAAAATTGACTTCGATGGCTTTGTCAAAATAGTTGATGCCATGGGAGGAGTGACAGTAGATGTAGAACACTCCATTTATGACCCAAATTATCCACTGGGTGAAACCGACAAATACACCACTTTCAAAATTGATGCCGGTGTCCAAAATCTCGATGGTGAAACCGCTCTCAAATTCGCCCGTTCCCGCAAAACCACCAGCGATTTCGACCGCGCTTATCGTCAACAACAATTACTCAGCGCTATCAAAGAAAAAGCCATCAGCTTGGATATACTCACCAATCCAACCAAAATCCAAAGTCTTTATAATTCAGTAGCCGACAGTATTGAAACCAATTTAAGCGTAACTGAAATTATTGAATTAGCCAAAATCTCCAAAGATATCGACAAAAATGCCATTCAATCACGGGTAATTACAGATGATTACACCAGCTGTGGCGGGCTGCTCTATACACCAGTCCGTGAATATTTTGGCGGAGCCGCCGTACTTTTACCAGCCGGCGAAGAATATGATGAAATCAATAAATTCAGTGATAATTATTTCAATTCCAAAGGCACTTTAAACCACGAAATCCAGGTTTTGAACGGGACCAAAACTGCCAACCTCGCTCTGACCGTACTCAACCGTCTGAGCCGGGATTGTTTAAATGTAGTTTATTATGGTAATGCCTCTGATCGTACCCTGGAAAAATCCGTCATTTACTACAACACTGACCTTCCAGAAGAATCAGCAGAAAATCAAAAAAAGATCGTTTCTGACAACATTCCTCCAGAAATTGCCATAATTAAAAAAATCTTTGACGCTCCAGTCATAGAAGGCATTCCACCAGAATATCTGGAATCCGAGAAACGTGCCAATAGCAAAATCGTCATTGAAATGGGAGCAGATTATAAATCCCTATTAAGCAAAGATGCTTTTGATAACCTCAAGTACACCACTCCAGTTGTTACTGCTACTGAAGACAAAAAAGTAGAAGAAACCGAACATCCACTTAATTCCAACGAAAATTCCGCTGACACCAAATCAACCACTGAAAAATCCTCTACCGAAAAAACTACCACCAGCAAACCAGCTGCTCCCGAAAGCCCTATCAACGATTCATCTACAACTACTAAAATTCCTTAAGCATGCTCACAACGCTGGTCAGCTTAATTGCCGCACAAAATCTGATTAATGGAGACATTACCAGTCCCTCTTCCACAGTGTTGGCCAATGTCCCCCAGCCCACCGAAGTATTTGCCTATGCCGAAAAAACAGGCAATTCTTTCAGCCCGATAATCGGAGCCAAAGCCGCCATCAGTATTGACCTGGACAGCAATCGTTTACTTTTCGAGCAAAACAGCAACACCGAAATGCCCATGGCCAGCCTGACCAAAATGATGACCATCCTGCTAACCTTGGAAAACCATTCCCTGGACGATATTGTCACTGTTGATGCCCGCGCAACCAAAGTAGAACCAGGAAAAATAAATCTGCGTGCAGATGAAGAAATAACCGTTAGAGAACTGATCAAAGCCGCCCTGATCAAATCCGCCAATGATGCAGCACTGGCTCTGGCACTCTATGACGTAGATAACGGTAATAAAGGCGATGTACAATTATTTGTCGACAAAATGAATGCCCGTGCCCAGGAGCTCGGCATGAATAATACCAGATTCGAAAATCCCATTGGCTTCGACTCGGAAGATCCGGAAAACCAACCTCATTATTCCACTGCCAGCGATTTAACTATACTGGCCAGAGCACTTTACAAATATCCATTTATTCAGGATATCGCCACCATTAAATCAACCACTGTAAATTCACTTGAGGGCGATACACATCAAGTCGACACCACCAACGAACTTCTCAATTCCTATCTTAATGTCCTCGGCCTAAAAACCGGTACTACTGATTTAGCCGGAGAATGTCTAATTTCTATTGTGAAAACTCCCACAGGGAATAAAATCCTAAATGTCATACTTAATAGTCCATCCCGCTACAAAGAAAGTAAAATCCTTTCCCAATGGGTTATTAACAACTTCACCTGGATTTAAAAAACAAACTGGCAGCCATACGCCGGCCCCACCAATTTCATCTCATAAAATCGTTCTAAAAAATTCGCATGAACCCCAATCTAATTTTTATCACTCAAAACCTCCGTTACCTCTCACTTATTTTCGGTTCTCTGGTACTCTCTTTCATTATTACCACTCTACTGGCCCCCCCCTTCATCCGAATTCTCCATAAATACAAAATCGGCAAACAATTACGTGACAAAGCCTCTACTGGAGAAGAAGCCGTTATTTTCAAAGAATTACACGCCAAAAAAGCCGGTACACCAACCATGGGTGGTGTATTGATTTGGGGAACCACACTGATTATGGTCGGTCTTTCCGGATTATCTGAATGGCTCCATATCACCGATAACTCGCTCTTTAGCCGTCAGGAAACTTTATTACCTCTCTTTACTCTCATCGCTACTGCCGTACTGGGTGCCATCGACGATTATATGAATCTAAAAGGCCACGGTAAAAGCAAAGGCATTAATATCAAACCAAAATTTCTGCTGCTTACCCTCTTTGCCGCTTTCG
>JADLFY010000079.1 GCA_020849575.1 Candidatus Peregrinibacteria bacterium | reverse complement strand
TCATTTCTCTGTAACTGATTTACATTGGATCAGTGCATCTCCAGGCGCTGATCAGTTAGCCAATTTACAGGTCAAAATCCGCCATGGTGAAACTCTCTATGACTGCATTTTGACCAGTCTCACCCCAACCTCTGCCCATGTCCAAATCAGCGGCTCGGACCAGGGCCTCGCCGCCGGCCAATTCGCGGTATTTTATTCCGGGAATTTATGTCTGGGGGCGGGTACCATCCAATAAAGCGGGATTTTCTTGTCATATACAGGAAAACTGATAAAATGAACTATAGCTCTCATTTTTTAGCAAAATGATTACTAAAGCCGTCAAAATTCTCGATATTTTGGAAAAAAAGTACAAGCTGAACTTGGACGGTTTAATTGAATCTATTAAAAGCTATAATAAAGATTTTAATGAACATCGTTTCAGGGAAGCTTTCGCTTTTGCTGCCCTTGCCCACGATGGACAAACCCGTAAACAGGATAATATTCCTTATATTATTCATCCTTTTGAAACTGCCAAAATACTTACTCAGCTGCATGCTGATGAAACCACTTTAATCGCTTCTTTACTGCATGATGTTCCGGAAGACACCGAATTCACTCTCGAACAAATCGAGCATAAATTCGGCAAACAGGTCTCTTATATGGTGGAAGGAATTACCAAACTTTCCAAAGTGCATTATCGTCACGATATGCAGCAGCGTGAAATTGAAAGTATGAAGAAACTTTTTATTCACGTAGCCGAAGACCCGCGCACTATGTTGATTAAATTGGCTGATCGTCTGCACAACATGCGCACACTGGAGTATATGGACAACCCCGATAAACGACTGCGCAAAGCCCGTGAAACCCTGGAGATTTTTACTCCTATTGCTAATTTACTTGGTATTAAAGAACTTCAGGCTGAACTGGAAGATTTATGTTTTATTAATTTATTCCCTGAAGACTACACCAGGGTCAAAGAGGCCGTTCAGAAACAGCGTAAAATTCATGCCAAGGATCTGGAAAAAATGATTCTTCAAACCGAGGCCGCTCTGAGTGCTGAAAAAATCGACGCAATTGTCTATGCCTATCAGGAAAATCTCTATCAAACCTATAGCCGTCTCAAACGGGAAAATCGTACCATTGAAGATTTGGAAATCACTTATCAGATCAATGTGATTGTTCATGATCTGACTTCCTGTTACGAAGCACTGGGCATTATTCACGGTATTTACCGACCAAATCCCGGCAAATTTAAGGATTACATTTCTTTGCCCAAAGCTAATGGCTATCAAAGCATCCACAGTACCGTTTTCGGTGTAAAAGGTATCCGGGCTAAATATCGCATCCGTACCAATCAAATGCATTTCGAAGCTCAATACGGTATTGCCGCCAGTTATTTCAGTGAAGATGGTAAAAAGAAAAAATGGTTTAGTGCCGATGATCCGCGCTCTCAATGGGTAGAAGAAGCCCTGGCTATTCAGAAAGAACCAAATGTAGAAGCAAAATATTTTGATGAATTAAAAAACACTGTTTTTCAGGATCGTATTACTGTTTTAACTCCGGAAGGGGAGGCTATTGATCTTCAGGATCAATCGACTTGTATTGATTTTGCCTATGCTATTCACACAGAAGTTGGTAATCGTTCCATCCGTGCCATCGTCAATGGTAACAATGTCCCTTTGGATTATCGCCTCAAAAAAGGTGATGTAGTAAAAATTGTTACTACCGATTATTCCAAAGGACCAAGCTATGAATGGCTTAGTTTCGCCAAAACTCCCTTAGCCCTCAAAAAAATCAAGGAGTCTTTCAAACGCGAAAGTCAACCTTCCAAAATTCAGCTGGGTCGTAAAATTCTTCAGAAAGAATATGATCGTGGAGGTTATGGTATAGTCAGCAATCTTTCCAAATGGCGAATACAAAAAGTCGCCAATCAATATTCTGGACTGAATATCCGCAATACCGAAGGTATACTCATTCATTTGGCTGAAGGATCAATATCTCCACTGGATTTGATGAATACTCTTTACCATGCCGAAACACCCAAATCTGTGTCAGTAGAAAAAATCTCTCATCAATCCCAGAAACTCATCAAATTTAACATCCGTCTCATCTGTAAACCAAAAACCAATTTAATCAAAATGGCGGAAGTAATCCAGAAACACAAAGACCAAGTTTTTCTGGTTTCTTCATTAGCAAAATATCATTTTTTCAGTAAAAAATTATCCATCAATTCTTCCATGATGGCAGCCAGTTATAGCGATATTTCCATGATTTGTAGTGAACTGGAAAAAATTGATGGAGTGGAAGAAGTTACCAGACAGTTTTTGGGCAAAAAAATTCTTTTCCTCTTTGGCAGTATCCTTACTTTCCTGATCTGGGCGATGCACCCACTCGTCTTGAACAACATCAATAGTGTTTGGGAAATAGCCCCTGATCAAAAACCTGTTTTAACCAATATAGTTCTTTTTTCGGGTTTATTTGTTTTATTTGGCATGATTATGTTGCTCAAACTCTACACCGAAAACAGCTTCCCTGAACTTCGTGACAAACACCGTCTTTCCCAGATTACCTACATTCTCAATATTTTTGCTCTGATTACCGTATTCCTGGAAATCTATCTTTTACGTTTGAATGTCGATCTCGTGCTGGGCCTGGGGACAGTTACACTGATTTTCGCTTATTTAACGGGACGTTTTATTTTCCAAAAAGAAAAAAATATCTAGTTGAACAGACTCTCAACCAGCTCAAATTTCCATTTAGGCCGAGTGTCTGAAATGCATAATATCTCCATCCTTAACCAGATAATCCTTTCCTTCCAATCTTAATTGCCCTTTTTCTTTGGCTCCCTGTTCGCCACCATTCGCTACAAAATCATCAAAACTGACTACTTCAGCCCTGATGAAATTCTTTTCAAAATCAGTATGAATTACTCCGGCAGCATTGGGTGCGGTATCGCCTTTATGAATGGTCCAGGCTCTCACTTCCTTTACGCCGGCAGTAAAGTAAGTCATTAAACCCAAAGTATCATAAGCAGCATGTATCAGTGCATTCAAACCGCTTTCTTTAATACCTAGTTCTTCCAATAATCCCTGTGATTCTTCCTCAGTAAAATTGATCAGTTCTTCTTCCACTTTGGCAGAAATTGGAATTACTTTAGCACTTTCTGGTAATCCTAAATCCTTCTTAATCTGTTCTGGAATTACCGTACGAAGATCATTTTCAGCTACATTGAGAATATATAGAAACGGTTTGGCAGTCAGTAAATGCAAATCATTAATTTCCGCTAATTCTTCAGCATTAAGCCCCATATCAATGGTTTTCTTCCCAGCCTGAAGTCCTGCCTCAATTTTTTCCACCAGATTAGCATAGGCAGTTTTTTTCTTGTCACCGGATTTCGCATCATTTTTAGCTTTACCCAGACGCTTGGAAACAGTCTGTAAATCAGCCAGAATCAATTCGGTCTCAATAATTTCCAAATCCCGTCTTGCATCCACTCCACCATGAACATGAATTACATTGTCATCTTTGAATAAACGCAATACCTGACCAATCGCATCACATTCACGTATATGTGATAAAAATTGATTTCCCAATCCTTCGCCCTCAGATGCACCTTTTACCAACCCGGCAATATCCACAAATTCTACTACAGCCGGTACAACTTTTTCTGGTTTAACAATTTCCGCTAATTTCTTCATTCTCTGGTCTGGTACTTCAACAATTCCTACATTGGGGTCAATTGTACAAAACGGATAATTTGCAGCCATTGCTGAAGCGGACTTGGTTAAAGCATTAAATAAAGTGGACTTTCCTACATTTGGTAAACCAACAATTCCAATTTTCATAATTATTTAAAATAAGCCAAAGCAGAATAACAAAACCTGCATAATAGCCAAAATACAACCACTTTAAAGGATTTGTCGAAAGACATAAAATATGTTATAATATACAGATGATTTAATAAAAAAACTATGCTTATTCAATTCAATTTACCCAATTATAAAAGTATTCTCAAATACGCTCCCGAAGCTCCAAAAGGTCCCGAAAACGTTAAACCTCCCGAAAAAAAGTCTGAAGTTGTTGACCCCAATAAGGACTATACTCAAAAAGCCAATCGTGAAAAACTTTATCAAGAGGCCAGAGATTTGATTGGTAAATTAAGAGAAAAAGGCGAAGTCAAAAAAGCTGATAGTTTACAAAGAAGTCTTGATTCAGCCATGGATGAAGAAAAAGATCCTCTCGAGGCAGTTGGTGTTGTAGCGAAGCGTCTCAGCAAAAGAATTGATTTGATTTTACATCCTCAAAACAAACCCAAACTTAATGAGCAGCAGGTTGCTTCAGCCATGAAAACACTTGATGCTGAGGCTCGTCGAATGACAGCTAGCCTTGGCGGTAATTCAGAGATGATTATGCCTGAAGATAAATTGACTGCCATTCCACCATCCAAGCCCAAAAATCAGTCTTAACCTAAACAATTATGGCTAATACTTCAGCCAGACAAAAATTAGATGAAATAATTGCCAATTCCAAAGTCTTTAAATTGCTTGATAAACTTGATCAATCCAATTTTCTGGCCGAATTGGAAAAAGCCAATGACGAACAAATTCTGGCTACCATCCAGGCTATAGAAGAAGAGGAGTCTCAACTGGCCATACTCCAAAAGAGAAAATTGGAAATTGCCCAGAAACAAATTGAACTTTCCGAAAGCCTCCATCATGAAATTAAACTTGCCGAAAGAGATTTAGCCAAAGCAGAAGAATCCGCAGAAAAACAGGCTTCCGTTACTGTACTCCAAAAAATGGAAAATGAAATCAATCAAATCGACACCAATTCAACTTCCATTTCTGCCCAAAAAGAAAAGAAAAAATTTCTGGGGCTCTTTTAAAGATTTTTCAATAGTTCGCTCTGATCTGACCCATCAACCAGCCGACCAACTATCCATTAAAATTTAACCGAAACTTTCTCCGGACTGAATTCGACAATTTTTATATCCAGCCCCTCAGGTATAACAATATCCTCTGTATTCACAATATAATTCCCTCCGACCACTCTTTCCGGAGATAAATTTAATTTCAGACTGGCATTAGTCAGGCTATCGACCGCTCCAGCTTCTCCTTCAACGGTTACCAGCACATTGGTTGGCAATAATTCTTTGACGGCATTTTGTAATTCACCCTGCTTAACTACTTCCACCATTAAACTTTTTCTCTTTAATTCCGTTTCATCAACTGTACTGGTATTTCCAGTGTTATCTGAACTATTATTTTCTACCACATTCTCCACCGTTTTCTTTTTTCTGATTTCAATTTCCATTTGGATTACGCCTGGATCAAAGCTCACTGTTTTGCCATTCAAATTCCATTCAGCCGGGGCCTCCAGAGTCACTTTTCTGCTGAAATCAGCAGTTTCTGTCCCATCCAGATTTACCTTGATCGGTAATGATTTTAGACCAGCCAAAACGCTTGAAGCACCGCTTACTTTTACTTTGTCCACACTGACCTTTAAATCCTTCATTTCATAATCCCGATCCGGCACACCAGTTACAGCGGTCTCCAATTTAATTTCCTTACTGGTATTGGCTTCCAGTTTTAAAGTTAATTGATTTGGTTCAACCGCCACTACATCTATATTTGGATTTTTAGTACTGGCTGTGATTGGCAATTGATGTTCTCCCTCAGATAAATTTTGTGCATCCACGTATACATCAAATTCTCCCGGCGAAATATTTACTACTCCATTTT
>JADLFY010000078.1 GCA_020849575.1 Candidatus Peregrinibacteria bacterium | reverse complement strand
GACAGGGAATTAATACGGCTGAAATATTTTGAAGAGGTATCCAACCTGGAAATTGCCCAGATAATGGGAATATCAGCCAATAATGTAGGAGTAAAACTCTATAGAGCCCTGAAAAAACTTAAACAATTAATGTAACGGTAATGGAAAGACTAGACAGCAAATATTTTGAATCAACCATAGCTGCTTTGAAAAAAGCCAAAGCTGCTGAGAATTTTGAATTGAAACCCGATTTCAAAATGAATTTGCGTGCTGAGCTGATCAATAGAGGGTCCGGACTTTCACTAACCGAGGAAGAAAGTGGTATTTGGGATTTTGTACTCAGATTTAAATATGTTTTGGGAGCCGTTCCGATGTTTGCGGTACTGGTTATTGTGATGGCCAATGTAACTAATTGGCAGGTAAAAATCCCAGTTAAAGACGTATCACCTGAACAACTGGAAAAATTAAATACATCAGAACCTATTCACAAACAGACTGAAAATAATACTTCCAATCCTGAAAGGCCTGCCATTGTGACTTTTTCTGCGGCTTCAGTAATGCCACCTGATGATGTACTGGCCAAAATGTGGGAACAGCCCCAAGCCAATCAATCAGATGCTTTTGTTTCTAATACTCAGCCTGCACAGGAACTTCGTTTTATGGAAGGAGATTCGGCTAATTTGAAAATAACTGCTCCGAATATTAATGTTTCAGGTTCTCAGATGGTCAAAGAAAGTCTCCAGTCCGGGCAGACAGTAGAAGTGACTGTTCCGACCAATAGTTTTGAAATGTCTCAAGCACCGGATACGGTTGTCCTGGAAAACCCAAATCTGGAACAAACGACGCCGGTTGTTCCGCTGGAATTAAATGCACGGGTGGAAAATTCAGGAGAAGTGCCAACTCAAACCGAACAACAAGTGACAGTATCACCAACAGTATTGCCAGTGGAGGATACTTTTTCTACCATTCAATTTGAACAGAAGACGGTTCCACCTTCCTCAGACACTGCGGAAATGAAGGCTTTGAATGTACAAGCCGATCTGACTAACAAAATGCCGGTAAATCAGATGGATCAGGGAAGTTTGGAGTTGAAATCTGCTGAATTGGATTATCAAAATGAATTTGCGCAGGTTGCCCCTGCCAATGCCGTAAATAAGATGGAATCATCAATGATGATGATTGCGCCAATTTATCTCAAACCGGAAAAAATTGATTATGATGGTAAAAATAGAGTGGAAATTGTCAAAGCAGTAGAAAGTTCTTTGGCTGATGTTAATGGCAGTTTGAGTAATGATTATTATGTGAAAGTGGTGGAATTGGAAAATTCCAAATATAAAGTGGTACTTTTTGAATATGGTCGCGTGAAAAAAGTGGTGGTACTGGCTTACCGTGATGGCAAATTAATTACTGTGACTGAGTTGAATTACTAGTAGTGGAGTAATTTAGGCCAAATAATATCCAGAGAAAAATCATTATTGGAGCGAAGAAAAGGCTGTTAACGAAATTACTGTGCAGGAGTAAACCGAGTGTGCCGCTTAATAAGCCAAGGCCCAATCCCGAGGAAAAGGGGATTTTGCTTTGAAAATTTTTCCAGGAAATCCAAACCAGGTGAATCAAGAAAAATAGAAAAGGTATGGTGCCGATGATGCCAGTAGTAGCCAGCAGAGTTAAAATACTGGAATCAGAGCCACTGGCTGAATGACTGGAATTGTCTTTGAGATAACCGGCTTCGGTTTTGACGTAACTGAGATTGTTATAACCATGTCCCAGTAAAGGTTTTTCTTTGATTAAGTTGATGGTTTGTTCCCAACTGAGTATGCGCAGTCGGGCGGTTGGGTCGGGGTTTTCACTGCTATTAAAGAAAATTGCTCCCACGCTGGTAGCCAATTCACCAACTCTCTGTTGAGCACGGTCTGAGCTGGAGATGCCAATAGTCCCGAGGATAATGGCGATAATCAGCACGGTGCGTGCTCGAAGCAGACCGATAATGAGTATGGAAAAGGCCAGAGCGAGATAGGCGGAACGTGAATAAGTTAAAAATAGAGCGGTGCCCAGCAGGGCAATGATTAAAAAAAGATAAATACGCAAGCGGGTCTTTTGGATTTGTAGGGCTAGACTGATGCAGAGACTGATAATTAAGGCCAGGAAGCCCCCGATATAATTCGGGTCCAGCCAGCTGCCTACCAGGCGATTGATATGCGGATCATAACCTTCGGTTTTGGCTAATTCTTCGAGGCTGGGCAGAATAGCCAACTGAATAAATCCGCTGATCGCGATCAGTAAGCCGGAAGCGATGATTAGTTTAATAATTATCCTGGAATTGTGAGGCTTTTCTTCGGCCAAAATGAGCGTGGCTGGAAAAAGCAGAATATAAAAGAATAAACGCAGGAGATATTGCCCACCGCTGAGGATTTGGGAAAGAGGTATACTGGTCAGACTGTTGAACAGCGACAGAGCGGCGATGAGCAGGAAAATGATCAATAAATAAGTGCCGGTTTTGAGCTGTTTGTGGGAAGCAAGAATTTTCTGGAATTTTTGATGGCGGGGGATGATTACCAGCAGAGTGAAAATTGGTACAGCCAAATCGCTGAGAACTATGCTGCGTCCAAATAATTCCAGGCGGGAAAATTCGCCGGCAATAGGCATGATCAAAAGCAGAGCCAGGGCATACATTGGTCTGAACCAGCTGAGTAGAGCAAAACAAATAATCAGGGTCAGATTAATACTGAGTTCCGGATTGGAAAGAGTGAAGAATGCTATTAGACCGATACCAATTAAGGCAGCGATGGTCTGGATTGACTTGGTCATATTGCTGGGGAAAAGCTTATTTGGCCTTTTTCCTTTTAGCATTAATTGAGAAACCGATCAAAACTATTACAAATAGACCAACTGAGAAATAGAGATAGTATTTTGACCATTCAGTGTTGTTTTGAGGTTCGGGGAGAGGGATTTTTTTGATGGGTTCGGGTGTATCGGTAATTTTGACGAAAGTCCGAATTCCCACACGAGTATTGGTTTTGATGGTGGCACCAGGCTGAACTTCTTTGTTGTCAGTATAATCTGTTCTTTCCAGAGCTATGCCGCCAATATAATCTTTTTTTTCAGCTTCGGCTGGAGCGGTGATGGTGAATTTAACAATTTTTTTCTCTTTTGGCTGGAGGGTGATAACTCCAGTGCTGTCGAATTTAATCCACTTACCAACCAGATTTTTGGGATCATTTTTACCCATCAAGACGGTTTCATTTTGATTGTTGATACCGCTGTCTACCGCATAAAGCAGGGCACCAATCGGCTGATCAGTTTGATTAGTCAAAGTGGCGTATTCATCGACGCTATCGCCCGGCTTTAATTGGAAAGAAAAATTGCTGGGCAAAACCTCATTGGGATAGGTAGGACTGAGATCGAGGCCATTAAAACTGAGGGCGAAACAGTTGGGAATGCTTAAAAGCGTGGTCAAAAGAATGGTGAGTGTTTTTTTCATGTTTAAGGAGTGCTGGTTATAGTAAAGGTAGCAGTCATCTGATAGGTGCCATCGATCAGGTTTAAATGTGGGTCGGCAGGTGTTCGGAATAAGTAGCCCATACCCAGGGAATAGTTATTGATGCGTCCGCCGCTGGGAGGGGATGACCCGTCAATAATAGCCATATTCCCGGATGTTCCAAAGAAACTGAAAGTGTTTTCCGGTAAAGTTTGGAAATTATTCACCAGGTCAGCCTGTTTGAAGGGAGTTGAATCAGGATTGATAATGTCCGGGTCAATTAAGGAAATCAGACTTGGATCGCCTGGAACGCTGTCTATGCTAATATTCTCGTTGTTGTCATTATTAAAACTAACTACGCCGATATCGGTAACAGGAATTTTGATTCCCGGGCTGTCGGTTTTTTCCAGATCGGTGACTGCGACGTCCACGATAAACCCGCCATTTTTTCGGGAATCTGAAATGTAAATGCGTTGATTTAAATCGTAATTATAATAAGCCAATAATCTGCCGCCAGTCGGATTCAAGAATTTGGGAGTGCTAAGTGGAATGGAAGGGGGGACTGAAATGGTCAAACATTCCGCCTCAATGATACATGGTCCCAATCCAACCTGACTGGAAACATCAGCAGCATAAGCCAAGCTGCTGACAATCAGATTGATTAAAGTGACAGCAATGAGGAGGCCAGATTTTAACTTATTTTTTATCATTATGAACTAGAATTTTTTGTCCTTTGGTCAGAGTATAAGGAGGATGTAAATGGTTCAAGCTGGCCAGCTTTTCCCAATGCATATTGTATTTTTGAGCGATACTGTTGATATCATCTCCTTCAACTACAATATATTCAATACTTTCTTTGAGATATTTTTTTCTGATTACTGTTCTAAGTATAGCCACAATAATGATCAGGATAAGTATCAGACCGACAATTGTCAGCAACTGGTAATTGACTATCATGAAATTGGTTTCCAGGTTGAAATTGCTGATTTCCAATTCTTTATTTTCTACACCGTCAAAATAGTAAACTTTACCGCTAAAACTGGCTTTGTAGCTGCCCAATAATGGGGGATTGGCCAGGTCGATATGATGCTGCAATGAGTCACCGGGAAGGACGCGGAGCGGAAGCATCTTAATAGGTTTGATACTGCCACCAAGTCCATTGCCGGTAATGGCAAGATCACCGGTAACAGTCATGAGTACATTGCCCTGGTTTTGGAAATCAAAATGGAATTGATTTTTTTCAAAAGTAAAATTTCCGATCTGATAATCTTTTTTGACATCACCAGGAACGGAAACGGTTAATTTCATTACATTTCTGGTATTAACCTTCACACTTTGTGAGGCGTTAATAACCACGCTGGAAACTCTTTTTTGGATGGAAATACCACCGTAATAGGTTCCAGGGAAAGCAGTGCTCGGAACATCAATGCTAAATGGTATCGTTAAATTGCCTTTGGCTGGGACTTCAAAACTTTCCTGTTTAAATTGTACCCATTTACCTAAATTGGGATTCTCGGCATTGGTAGATTTGAAAACTACGGCGTTCTGATTGTTTCTTTCTGAATCTACTGCCTGAATATCATAGATGATGGATGCTTCAGTATTGTTGACCAGAGTAATTTTGTCGTCATGATGACTGCCTGGGGTGAGTACCAGGTTGAAATTACTTTCGGCTTCCAATGAGCCGGTTAAGAACACCTCAGAAATTTCTTTGGGAATTAATCTGGCAGCACTGGCGTTAAAAACAAAAATTCCCAGAAGGGCAATTACACTTAGAGTTTTGATGATGGTCCTCGTACGCATTTGTATGTTTATAACTATTTATTTTGGGAGCAGAGGAGAGCGGAAGCTCTCCTCTGCGTCGGGCTTAAGCGGTAATTAACCGTTCAAGCTGTAAGTAACTGTTGATGTGAATGCACCAGTGAACTGTGGATTACCAACCATAGAAAGGTTGAAATCAAGTCCTGGAACAGATGTAGTACCTTCAAAACCTTGGCTGGCATTGTAAAGTACAACTGTGTTCAAAGAACCAGTTCTAGAGATCAAATTTGAGGTTGCTTCAAAACCAGCAGCTAAAGTGTTGTCGTTTGGACCAGCATTAGCAAAGAAGTTTTCTTCACCATGTTTGGTAGTATTTTGGCTTTCTACTGAACCTGTAGCGAGTGTACAAGTACTTGTACAAGTCATGTTACCAGAAGTCATAACTGATAACATAGCATAGTAATCAGAAGCAGAGCCTGTACCACCAACGGCATTGTCAGAACCATAAGTCAAAAGGCCCTGGCTTGAACCGTTAACGAAAGCGTCAGCAGCAACTTCCAATTGAACGAAACGAGCTGGAAGTGAACAGCTGGCTGGAGTGTTGGAGCTGATTTGAACTTCGTCAGTAGCATTAACAAAGTTAGTATCACCATCAAGATCAAAGTAAGCACTGTTGGTTTCTTCAACATAAGCAGTGTCATTTGAGCTTGATACTGGTCTTGAACCATCATCACCTACCTGGAAGTCATCTGGACCAAGATTTCTTGCTCCAAAAGTGTTACTCAGGGTGTCACACTCAATATTCTGAGAACCGGTAATTGGCACGTCAGACTGAGCCATGGCAATAGAGGCAATCATATTGATTGACACCACCGACAGGGCCAGAAGAGATGCGAGCTTTTTTGTTTGCATATTTTTTTTGTTAAATAATAATGCTTCTCCTAATTATGACTTAAATCTGATAAT
>JADLFY010000077.1 GCA_020849575.1 Candidatus Peregrinibacteria bacterium | reverse complement strand
CTTTTTGTTTATGCTTGGCTACCAGAAAACTGGCATGTGCATAAATGAAATTAAGTCCCGGTACAGTTCCCCAATGTCCCAAAATACGCTCCTTAATATCATCCTTGGCCAACGGTTTCCTCAACAAAAAATTATCCTTCAAATAAAGCGATGCCGCTCCGATATAATTAGTATAAGCATGATAATCCTTAAACCATTGATGTTCTTCAGTACTCAAAAAATCGGCCTGACGTGTCACCTTGATCCGTTTTGTTTGGGCTTTAACTGGAGCTTTCTTGCTTGACTTGGAACGAGAAACAGTGTTTCTTTTTGTCACCATCTTTATTTGTTTTAATTTTAATTTGAGCCAATTATAACAACTATATTTCGATGCGACAACCTCAACAAAAAACCTCACTGCTCGCCACAAATAGCGACACCAATACCGATCTGGTCCGCACCGATAAAAGTCGTGAAGGTTTAAATTTATCCAAAATCACCCACGCCCTCAGATTACCTTTTGATCGTCGTCTCACTGAAACATTTGCATCCATTGAAAATTTTGGCGATTTATCAATTCCATATTTAATAAATCACGGAATTCGTGGAGCGATCTGCGATATAGACGCCACCCTGGTAGAACATCATGGAAATGATTTTAGCCCTCTTGTATTGGAAAAACTTGGCGAATTAGCAGAAAATTTACCGGTTGTATTTTTCTCCAATAATAATGATCAACGCAGTGGACTTTCCCAATTGGACATTCCCTATGTCACCAATGTCAAACCAAAACCCCATCCTCAGGGCTTTCTCAAAGCTTTAGATATGCTCAAAGTAACTGATCCTAAGCAGGCTGTCATGATTGGCGACAGTTTTCTAACCGATGCCGGCTGCCGCTATGCTGAAATACCGTTTATACATGTTCAACCTATCCCTGGCCCAGAAAAATTCTTCCATCGCCTCAGTCGCAGTTATGGAGCAAAAATCGCCAAATGGTATCACGGTAAATAGCCCCACTTTATCCTATTGCAAAACAATCCCAAAAAATGTAAAGTGCGCGCACATTAACAGGATTTTCTCCTATGCACTTGGGGTTTTGGAAAAACTTGGCTAAACCAATTATCGGACTGTCTCCCATGGACGGTGTGTCAGATGCGCCTTTTCGTTTTATTACAGCCAAATACGGCAAACCCTCCCTTCATATCACCGAATTTACCAATGTGGAGGCCCTCAACCACGGAGCCGTCAAAGCTCTTTCGGCTTTTCTTTATGATGAAATGGAAAGACCAGTGGTTGCCCAAATCTATGGCGTCAGCCCCGAAGCCTTCTACAAAGCCACTATCGTGGCCGCCGAACTGGGTTTTGATGGAATTGACATCAATATGGGCTGTCCCTCTAAAGCCGTTTCCGGAAATGGCGCCGGCGCCGGCCTGATCCGCACTCCAGCTCTGGCCCAGCAAATTATCCGTTCCTGTCAGCAGGCTGTCCAGGACTGGTCCAATGGCAAAACCATGTATGAAGCGGGCATTCACCGCGATATTATTGATTACATCGAATCCCTACAAAACGGTAAAATTCCTGATACCTCCAACGCTTCTGCCGCCCCCCACCAGCCAAATCAGGCCATCTCAGCCCGCAGTTGTCTTCCTTTCACACCCAAACGCCAACTGCTACCGATTTCAGTAAAAACCCGTATTGGCTACGACCGACCTGTCACTGAAGAGTGGATCAAAACCCTGCTGGAATGTCAGCCCGCCAATATTTCTCTGCATGGTCGAACACTCAAACAAATGTATTCCGGCGAAGCCGACTGGAATGAAATTGCCAAGGCGGCCAGACTGGTTCATCAGAGCAATTACGGAGCTACCATCCTGGGCAATGGTGATATCAAATCAGTAGCCGACGCCCATCGTCGCATTACCGAAACCGGAGTCGATGGAGTTCTGATTGGACGCGCCAGTTTTGGTGATCCCTGGATTTTTGACCAAAACCGTCAGCCACGAAGTATCAAAGAAAAACTGCAAACCGCTATCGAACACGCTGAAAAATACGAAGAAATTTTTGGCCAGAACCCACGTATCTTTGCTGCTATGAAAAAACATCTGGGTTGGTATTGCTCAGGTTTTAATAATGCCAAAGAGTTAAGACTTAAACTGATGACAGCCAACTCCGCCACCGAAGTAAAAAATTTAATTAAAGAACATGGACACATTTGAAATCAGATCGGCCCTTGAAATTGCTCAGCAAGACCATCTCCCCGACCTGACCAAAACAGCCTTTGACCCGGACCGATCAGATTCCTGGGACAAAGTAGATCCGGAGGAATTACTCTTTCATATTTTCGATGCACACTGTAATTCCTATAGCATCGCCCTTTTCGGTGTCCCAAATTTTGACATAGAATTAGCCAGCATCCGCGGAATATCACTTCAACCACTGGTAGAAAAACTTTACCTGGCCCTGGCCGAACCAACCGATAAAGATATTTTCAATAACTTCAAACTTCCTTTTCTCGGTACCAATACTGAAAGCTATCAGACTGAATTGGTAAAAACTCTTCAATTTATTGATCAATTACAGCCAAATACCGTCGACTGGGAAAAAGTAAGACAGATCAAACCGGATCTGGATTCCATTCATTTTGATTACAAAAATGATTGTCGCGATGTTTCCTTCAAAGAACAGCTCGAAACCCGACAACAATTGGCCGAAGCACTGGTCAACGCTATTTCAGCTTTTTTTCAATCCACTTAACAAATTTTTCCGGCACATCCATGGTACTCAGTCTGCCCTGATAAACCAGTCGGAAATCATCAAATTCTCCGCTTTCCTTAATTTCCTTCAAAGTCACCGGCCTGGAGAAAGTTTTTAAATATTTGATTTTCATCATCCAGGATTTGGGAATCTTTGGATCTGCTTCTGCTGCCCCAATCACTTCCGCCAAACCAACCACTGCCGTTTCTCCACCGGAATGATAAATAAACAAACGATCGCCCACCTTCATTTGTTTAATAAAAATAATCGCCTGGGGATTTTTTACTCCATTCCACATTGTCACTCCTTCTTTTTCCAAATCATCAATGGAGTATGTACTGGGTTCAGTTTTCGCCAAAAAATATTTCATGCCAAAATTCTAGCAAGAAAATTTTAAATTACAAAACCCCTCTCAAATTCTTTTTTGCATCAAAAGCATAAAAGGCCCTGATTGAGTTCGGATCTTTCAGATTATTTTTTACATCTTTGATCACCTGCTGCAGAGTCGGATCTTTAGCCGCCAAATCCAAAAACCTGGTTAGTAAGTGATTATCAGCTGAACTATAATCCTGAAATAAAAATCTCAGCGCCGAAAAAGCATATCGATAAAAACCTCTGCCACGAGGATCCTTACTTTCCAGTGCTTTTCCAACATCCATTACACGACCAGCAGCCGGATCAACCACAAAAACTTTGTTTTTCGGACCATTTTTCTCCGGTTTTCTGACTACCAGATAGGCATGGCCATTGGACTTGGATTCCTCCAAATCCCGCGCTATATCAGCCATGAAGCCCATTTCCGTATCAGGCTTAAGCTTCACGCCACTTTTATTCTGCACAAAATTATCCTTAAAATAATCAATAGCTGCACCAACCAATAAACCCATATGTCTACAGATCATATCCTGATTGGTCATCATTACACCCAAATGAGTTTTCTTGCCTGCAGCATACTTGGTTAGCAAATAGTTTTTATCACACATCCTTTCCGAATAGGGAAAATCCGCCGTGATTTTATGACAGATAGAGCTGAGTATATCTTCAAAGTCCATTTGTCTTCCTGCACTTTGCAGACGTCTGGCCAGCATAGCAATATAATCATCCAATTCCTCCAGATATTTTCTGAGGGCCTGGTCTTTTTGATAATCAACTACAATCGCTTCCATTTCTTTCTCCATTACTACTGGCATGTAAACTCCTCCATTGATTTTTTTACTCAGAGAAGTAATTCTGGAACGACCTTCATATTCTTCGGTATGAGTTTGACCGGAATTACTCAGCAAAGCCGTATATCCAGCATGTTTTAAATTAAATGGCTTCATAAGCATATTATACAACAAAACCCAATTTTAGTAAAACACCCTGGCAGACTGCCCAAATAAAAATTATACTACAGTTATGAAAGATATTTTCTTCCAGGGCAGAAAAATCCCTTTAAAAATCGATTATCAACCACAAAAACGCTCACGACTGGAAATTCACCAGGACTATGCTCTAGCTTCCCTTTGCTATGATTTGACCAGCAAACAGCAAAAAGAACAGCTCAGCATTCTCCAGGAAAAACTCTATCAGGTCTCAGTCAAAAAAGTCGTTCAGGAAACCCTCGCCCTGCTCCAACACCACGCCCCCCGCCGCATCGACAAAGTCCGTTTCAAAAAAATGACCAGTCGCTGGGGTTCGGCTTCAGCCAATCATAGTCTCAATTTCAATCTCGATTTGGCCAAATTACCTCTGAAAGTTCAGCAATATATTATTATCCATGAATACAGTCATCTTTTTGAGATGAATCACTCCAAAGCTTTTTGGAATACTGTCAGTAAATTCGATCCTCATTATCGGGAAAATCGTCGCATTCTACGCAGTCTGGAAAAACAATTCCATCAGGAGAAAAACCTTCAACCTATTTAGATTTTTCAACTACACTCAGCAAAATTCTGTTAGATTCATCAATTATATAATCAGCTTCCTCTCCCAGCTGTCCTTGCATATTTTCAGCATAAGTACGGGCATCCATCGCCTCCCTAAAAGCATCATTATAACTAGCTGCCTGAAACAGCAATTTGGCTCTTCTCAGTGACATTAGAATCTGATCGGCAAAATCACCAGATTTTTCCGCTTTTTCAGCTTCCTGATTGAGCCAATCAGTAAAACGCTTTTTCAAAACCTCATCCTTCTCCAAATCTCCCAGTTTAATTGCCTGAATCAATTTCAGTTCATCTCCATTAAATTCAGCCGAAAAATCTATTTCTCTCAG
>JADLFY010000076.1 GCA_020849575.1 Candidatus Peregrinibacteria bacterium | reverse complement strand
TGGGCCTTGCGATCCAGCGCTTCCTTGTCAGCAATAACTTTCTGATCTATGGCAATTTTGTCAGCACTGAGTTTTTCGTCAATGCTGGTTCTAATTGCAGATTTTCTTTCTTCATCCATAAATTTGAGATTAAAGAGATGTTGTTTTTGCTTCTTCGATAGTTTTGGCTTCTTTCCAGAGATGATTAAAAATATTCTCGCGGAAAAAATTGGCAATATCTTTGTTTTCGATGATGGTACAGCTTCTTTTGTCTTCTTTAAGCGATTTGATGGCCAAAGTATTATCCCAAAGGTAAAAACCCGAGGCAGACCCCTGTTCCTGGGTCAGGACGCGTATATCAAGTTTGTACTGATTTTTTTTACTGTTTAATTTCTCAGCAAAAGCACAGGGTGGATAAATGATCCTGGAATTGATACCCAAAGCGGCTTTTTTACTAAAGTAATTTTCATAATATTCCTCAGTGACTATCTCGGGAAAAATAGGTGTATTGCTGAAAACTATAATTTCGCTCTGGGCCTGGAGACTTTCTTCAAGCATTTTTTTCAAACCTGCGGTTTCCTCATAAAGCTTTACCACTGTCACTTCATGCTTGGTAACGGGAATAGAATTCAATAGACCGGAAACATATTCGATATCGTTTTCAATGGATTTCAATTCTCCGTGACGTTTCTCCAAAATTTTATAAAGAATACTGGGGCCTTCTGCAGCAATAAAACGTCTTTTGGATTTACGCAATTCAAATAAAAATCCTTTTTCAATTAATTTTTGAACCGTATAATAAACACTGATGCGATTGCGTTTCAAATAGCGGGCCAATTCCTGAATCGTAGTGGTGCCCAGTTTAAGGGCTGCTATATAAGTATTGCTCTCGATTTTGCTGCAATTGAATCTTTTGAGAAAAGCTACAATACGTAACTCGTCTGAATTGTTAATCATGGGAGTTCGAAAATTTGTAGAGACTTTTATTCTAATACACTTTTTAGAAAAAATGTAGAAACAAGTTTAACAAATTTCAGACTACTGATTTTTCCCTGAAATAAGCACCTTAAAAAATGTCATCAATTTGTTTCCGGATTTTTCTTGGTTGAATTTAATTCTGGGAGTACGCTGAAAGTGCTTGAAGATTTGTCCGCCATTAAGCCTAAAAGTGGCAGCCGGTCTGAAAAGCACAAATGATCTTTGACAACTTGTATAAACTTTTCAACTCTTATTTTAGGAAGAATATAGAAGAGCTGATAAACGTTTTGTTGGTTAGTGTGATTTTTATTCTTTAAGCAAAACTACCATGAAAACTTTAACTTTGGGTTTGTTTCACAACCAGGACAATGCAGAAAATGCCTTGCATGAGTTAAGTCAAAATGGCTTTTCTTCAAAAGACATATCAATCATTATGAAAGATCGAAAAGTAGCAAAAGAAATAGTTAGAACGACTGAATCCAATGTCGCTGACGGAATTATGACTGGTGTGACCACCGGAGGGGTTCTGGGTGGTGTGACCGGTTTACTGGTGGGAATAGGTGCCGTGATAATCCCGGGGATGGGTGCGGTACTAATCGCCGGGCCTATCGCACTCGCCTTAGGTTTAACCGGCGCAACAGCCAGTACCGTTTCAGGTGTACTAACTGGAGCTTTGGCAGGAGGACTGCTTGGAGGACTAATCGGTCTGGGGTTACCAGAAGAAGAAGCCAGAGTCTATGAAAAGGACATTAAGACTGGGGCTATTTTGCTGGGCATTTCTACCGAAACTGCTTCAGAAAGTATGGTTAGACATATTCTACAGAAACATGATGCCGCTGAAGTACGCAGCATTCATGAATCACTGGTAACGCAATAATTTAATTATGCCAGACAGCAAGTTAAATTTATTTTTTATTCTGAAAACTATGAATACTCAAAATTTAATGGAAAAGAAAAAGGACGCCAATAAGCAAAAAGGTTCCAATCCACTGCTGAGTGGACTTGGACTGGCCGTGGGAGTGGCACTCGGAGCGGCTTTGGGCATTATGTTTGCACCGAAGGAAGGTGTAGATACGCGTAAAGAAGTTATGGATAAAGCCAAAGAAATCGCCCAAAAATTTCATAAAACCCGAAAAGAAATTCAGGATTCGATTAAAAGCAGCTTTGGAGAAGTTACAGCTGATCTGGAAGAAAGTTATCTGGAGCTACAGGGCATTATCCTGGCTCAGGTCGAGGAAATCAAAGACACCGCTGAATTCACCAAAGAAAGATACAATGAAATTGTGGAAAACGCTGTGGAAAAAATTTCCAAAGGCAAAAAATGGACGGAAAAGTCCATTAGAGAATTAATTAAAGAATTGCAAAAAGACTGGAAATAATCAGCGGGAAAAGCGCGAGAAAGCTGACAGTTTTATCCAATAACATCTATACCATGGGAGTACTAGATTTGATTATCTTGATTTTGGTGATTGCCTGGATAGGTGGATTCAGCTTCAAAATTGCCGGAGGCTTAATCCACATATTGCTGGTAATTGCCCTGATAGTTTTAATATTTAGATTATTGACTGGTCAGGGCGCAGCCTAAAATAAAATTTATCTAAAAGGTGGGAACCTGATTGAAAAATTCGATCAGGTTCCCACCTTTTAGTGTGTAAATGCAAAAATTTCCTTTATAATTATTTTGATGAAATTACATTTGACTAAAAATTTGAAACTGGAAGAGCAGGGCTGGGAACTTTTAATAAATGAAGGCAATCCCCTGCCGGCTGGGGTTGATGATTTGGTAAAGATAGTCCTGGTGACGATTTCTCCTTTGGATTTTGATAAAAAGGAAACTCCACGATCGGTCAGTCATGAAGCCATTTGGGTAAAGGTAAAATCCCTGAAAGATGGTGAATATACTGGCGAATTGAAATCCCAACCCGGCTATGATTTACAGACCAAGGACGGTACAACTTTTAAAATCGGTGATGAAATTCATTTCAATCAGGAAAATATCAAAGAAATCCGTAACTGAGGGGATAGATTAAACTAGCTGGAATGGGCTTTAGCGGATTAACTGATTTCAATCTGGAATTTGCTTTTTTGTTGAGCTGCTTTTTCCAGGGCCACCTTTAAATCCTCCAAATCTTCGAGCACCCCATCCAGATGTTGATCGGGGTGTTTTTGCAAATGAGTGTGAAGAGCTTCGATGGTTTTGAGGGCTTCAGAAGGTTCAAACCATAGTTCCAGAGGTGGATTTTCAGCGATAATGTCCTGGGGATCACCATCATAATTTTCCAGTTTTTTGAGTAATTCTTCATCGTGGCTGAGGCTGTTGAAATAACTGAGAGGGTTAATTTTCAATTTTCTAGCCAGCTTTTCGAGTTGGTCAATGTGATTACCAAGGTGTTCACCGGTGGTCTTCATTTTAAGAGAAAATTTTTTCTGGAAGACAGGATAAATACATAAACTCATGAGGGTGTGGTTAAAAAGATAGGGTTAGGCAGAATGATTTTTATTAACCTTTTTAGTGAATTGATAAAGGCTCGCTGCAAAAGTCAGAATCAGCGGGCCATACAAAAGACCAAGTGAGCCAAAAGCACTTACCCCACCAATTAGGGCAAAGAAAATGAAAACCGGATGAAAACTCAATTGATCGTCCAGAAGTTTTGGTTTGAGCCAGTTTTCCCGCAAACCCATTTCCATAATGCCGAAGTATAAAGCCAGGCCAAGGGCAGCCAGCCAATTGCTGGAAAAACACAAAATCAGCGCACCGAGGAAATACAATAAAAACGGTCCGGCAGTTGGAATAAAAGAAAGCATTACAGCCAGGAGTGCCCAGATAATTGGGCTGGGAAAGCCGAAAATCCAGAAACCGACAAAAGCCATAATTCCTGAAATAAGAGCGGTCAAAAAATTACCGATAAAGACAGTGGTAGCAACTTTTTTGAAGGAATCAATCAGAATGGTTTGTTCTTTTTTTTCGTAAGGAAGAATATTGCGTAAATTTTGGGCAAGATATTCGCTGTCTTTGAGAAAATAATAATAAAGCACCAGAAAAATCAGGAAAATGCCGATGGAGTTGGAAACCTGTGAAGTGATTTCCAGACCTTTAGCAGCGATGAAAGGCCCCACGGAGCTGGATGCATCAATGAGAGTTTGTGGATCGAAATGCCAATCAAATTTATAACCAAAAAAATCCACACCGGAAAAACTTTGCAGATAGTGCAGGAAATCATTGACATTGAAATTGTGGCTAAAAATGAGAGCTTCCCTGATCAACAATGGGATCAAACTGAGCAGTGGAAAGATCACCAGTATGGTACTCAATAAAACCGTAGCAAAAGCTGCCAGACCATTATGGACTTTTAATTTTTTGTGGAAGAAAAGAAATAATGGATAAAAGATAATAGCAAAAACCACTCCAGCAGTTACTACTCCAATAAATGGCTGAACTAAAATAAAACTCAGATAAATAAAAATCAGGAGCAGAGCTGTTTTTAAAATGGACTGGAAATTATTCATGGTAAAATTTAAAGACCAAAGCGTTTAATTAATTGTTGACGGGATTCAGGGATGAGACCCAATTTATCTGATAAAACGCCTAAATCTTCAGAAGAAAAATCAGCGAAGTATTTGTCACCAAAATCCCCCAGTCCATCGACTATATAACCCCGATGATCAAGTTTTTCGTCCAGAGCACCTACCACTACCTGAATTCCGGGATGATAGGTTTTGACTTTTTTGATACCTATTGGAGCTGCCACTACAGCGTTGACAATAATTTTTTCCGGAGAAACTCCACTGGCGACCAATCTCTCAATAGCATCTATAACAGTATTGCCGGTAGCCAGCATAGGATCAGCAATGATTACCGTTCCACCTTCAGCAACCTGTCCTTCCTGATAATCCACCAGATTTTTTAGAGTTTGATGATCCCTTTTGGAGCTGACATGGAAAAATCCCTTTACTCCGCTGTTTTGATAAGCCGGTCCAAAAGACAATCCG
>JADLFY010000075.1 GCA_020849575.1 Candidatus Peregrinibacteria bacterium | reverse complement strand
AGATAAACATTCAAATCAAATCCTACCAAAGCAAAAGTAGCCCCCAGCCCAACCGTATTTCGGGTAATATCACCTTTACCAAACTCCATCGCCAATTTTTTCAGCGGTACAGCATAAGCTTTTACTTCATCAGGAAATTTATAATCCTTAACTACATCAGCATCATAAATCACCCCTCCCCCCGCTTCGATTTCCTTCACATGCAGATCGAGAGTTTCTTTATTCATGGCCAGCAATAAATCCAGAATTTCTTTGTGTACTGATACTTCAAAATCCGCCACTCTGATCACATTGGAATTATGTCCACCACGTATCAGAGAAGGATATTCAGCATTTCCAAATATATAAAGTCCTGACCTGGAACAGGCCAAAGCAAAATAGTGACCGGCACTTTGTATGCCAAAACCGGCTTCGCCACCAATCATCCAGGTAAAATCATTAATTCTCTGCGCCATCTTTAAATTGATTAAATCGCAGTAACTTTACCCGACCTGTGAGAGCCACGCCAGCAATTTAAATTGCCAATTGGCCGCTTATTCATTCTGCAAAAATTTGTTATTTACCATCCATCTGAGAAACTCAGCCTGACTTGATTCGCCCAATTTCAGTTTTCGGTCAATCTTTTCCACTTGATCGTTAAGCAGGTCCAATGCCTGCCAGAACTGTTTTTTATTTGGTCTGACTGCGCCAATATATACAAATAATTGTCTGAATGTGGTTACCCCGACTGCTTCCAGAGCAACCTTAATACGTCGGACAGTCTGATTGGTAGAATAAGTCTTCCAGGCCCTGGTCGAGAAATCAATTGGCAAATCGGATATCAGAGCAAATTGATCATCCATTTCCATCTTTCCCTCCACCACTAGCTGATCCATCGGCGCTTGTACTAGTGAAACGGGTTTTTCACATTTAGCATCTTCTTTGAATTTACCGTCATTGCTGGCCTGCTCCGTTTCCAGTACTTCTCTTAATCCCTTGTCCAAAGGCTTATCTTGATTGTCTTCCCCAACACTATTCAAATCCATTTGGGCAATTTCCGTGGCCACTTCATCTATGGCCGTGATGATTTCTTTTGGTAATTCTGCTCTCACCACTTGAAAAGCTTTGGGCTTAGGCGAAGTAATTGAGGCTTCTTTAATTCTAGTTTCATAAATCTTTCTGCCCTTAAATTCATAAGCATGTAACCAAAACGCCATCACTATTGCTGCATTAGGAGAATTTCTTTCCTGGGCATCTACATGTGTTCTCACAGCCTCAATAAAAAAACTATGTCGGTTAAATGTTGCAAATGTCGCTTCCACTTTACTGATCATCCTACTGCCCACAGCTTTTACAACTATAAACACAGTATCATTCACCAATGGTCGTGATAGCCGATTTTCCTTAGCCATCTCAATTTTATTCTGAATAGCTAAACGTATCTCCACCATCTTTAATTCCCATTTCCATGGAGCATTTGGATCAACTTCTTTACCACCATTAATCAGAGTAAATTTTTTATCTTCTCCTTCCATTTCACAATTTAAAAATAGGCCTCAAATTAGCCCAAAACCAGCACTCTGTCAAATCCAGCTGCCACTTCCCGCAACGCCTTCAACCACTACCAAAATCTTCCTCCCAGCCATATCTTCAAGCGGTTTAAACTATTTGAGCAGCTCGCCCACCACTTTATTGATCAGGCCGCCATCGGCTTTCCCTTTCAATTTGCCCATCACCAATCCCATCGCTTTACCCATCTCCGACTTGGCCGTAATCCCAGCGGCCCCCAACGTCTCAGTAATCACCGCTCTAACTTCCTCTTCGCTCATTTGAGCTGGCAAATATTCCATCAAAATTTTCATTTCCATTTCTTCTTTTTCCGCCATATCCATTTTCCCACCAGTTTTAAAGCCTTCAGCAGCATCTCGACGCGCCTTTACCTCACGCTGAATAATCTGAGTTACCACTTCATCAGTAGCTTCCTTTTTTTCACCATCCACCTCCCATTTCATAATGGCTGCTTTGAGCATGGATAAAGTAGTTTTCTTCAATTCTTCACGTGCTTTCATGGCGGCAATAAAATCTTGCTGGACTTGTTCATTGAGAGACATAAAAAGGAGCTAATAAATAAGCTCCTTCACTTTAGCAACAAAACCCCTTTCTGACCAGTCCCCCCCCTACCCTCATTAGCCGGCCCAATTCTCTTAGGAATTAAACTGACTGGTTTTTTTCTTCTCGCGCAGAATATCTTTTAATATTTTGTAAAAATTAGGATGAATTTCCATCTTGATATGGCCTTTTTCACGGCTCAGACATTTCATGCCAATCCAGCCATATTGTTTCATGATTCGGCGAATTTTTTCAGCATCTGCCTGCGGATATAATTCCACTACTTTTTCGATGGTACGGGGCAACATCGCATCATTTTCCTGTTTGGTGGTAAATTCCAAAGGCAAATCAAATTCCACAGTTTGAGATTTTTCAAAAGTCGTTTTTTCCACAGCCCTTTGATCAATTGTCTTTTCAATATCATCCCAGCCAGCGTCAATTTGATCCATTAAAGTTTGGTCAGCAGTTTGCGGGCGAGCAGGGTTTGCCAAATCATCCCAGCCGGCATCCACTTCCTCCATCAACAATCGATCAGCAGTTTTTTTCAATGAACCATGTCCATGTATATCATTGATAATATGCATATTTTGGAAAAATGGTCCTGTCCCGGATTGATTGGTTTTGACTGGATCCTGCTTAGGAGTGAGTACATTTTGCTGAGCTGGCATTTCTGCAGCAGCTTTTCTGATGGCCATAATGTCAGCCATTTTCTTTCCTTCAAATATTTTGAAAACTGCCTCCAAAATCACATGATATTCGCCATTAGCTTTGCGTACCTGCAAAGTACTTCCTGGCATTTTCGCCTGAAACATATTTCCTCTAACATTATTCTGTACTTTTGGATCCGGATTATTACTTTCATCCAGACCAAGTTCAGTCGCATCACTCAAAATCGCTACGGCAAAAGCATATTCCTGTGGATATTTTTCCTTGGTTAAACCTGAATTAGTCCAGCCTTTTTCCATGGCATATTTGGCCGTTCTATAAAGGTTTTTTAGACGTGGATTGGCAGCAATACTTCTGGCCGCCTTTTCTTCCGTACCAAAATGTTCATTAAAATACACGCCCAACCCCATATTAATGGTCTTTTCCAATTCCTTCATTTCTACTTTTTGGGCATCGTTGGTAAGTCCACCAAAAGTATCCAAAAACATTCCCACAATTGTCCCGCTGTTAACCATCAATTTCACCTCGCCCTTATTGATAATGTCCTGTACAAACGGACTCTTGGAGTTATTTAAAACTTTGGCAAAAGTTCTTTTTTGAGGAGCCTCTGATTTATCCTGCTGATCAACTTTTTTCACTGGCGTCACTGGTTCTGGTTTAGCAGTTTCTACTGGTGCAGCAGAAGTAACCTGAGGAGTTGCACTTGGCGTATTGTTAGCAGAATTTACTGACGAAGCCGTTTCCAGATTTTCTACGGACTTTTCTGTTCTGGATATGCCAAACAGAGTAATCCCGGCCACTGCAATGGCGCCTGCCGCAGCCAAAAATTTGCCCCAGCGGGATGGTTGCTTTGGAACGACTTTTACCACTGGTTGCTCAGCCTTTCTTTCCGGTTGTGGTGCTGAAATTGGCAAACCTTTCTCTGCCGACTCTCTGCTGATTTCATTTTCCATGATAGCCACTTCTTTTCGTGGAATAGCAGGATCTCTATAACTTATGGTTACCTTGTAAGGCTGTTCTAACGTATGGCTGACATCCATGCTTCTTTGTGTTGTTGGCAAAACTTCGCCACTGCTTTCATCATCAATCAAATCGTCCGAACTCAAGTCAAAACTCGGTAAACTTGGTTGTTTCAGATCAGGGACTTTAACCAAATCTATTACTCCTGAACTTCTTGCTTCACCTTCTTCTGTATTTGAAATATTCAAAGCCGGATTTTCCTGAGCCCGGAGAGTTGTTCCACTTCTGATTTCATTAATATCTCTCTGTGCAGCCAAAGCGGCAGCTCTTCTTTTGGCTACTTCTGCTGGTGACCAGGGTTTGCTTCGTGGAGCCATTCTTTCTGCCTGTCCTCTTTTGTATTCGGCTTCCACTTCTTCTGGAGAAAGCATTGGTGGCCGTTCAGTACGACCAGTTATATACGGTCCACTATAAATTGGTGAGCTGGCCGGACCAGTTCCGCTAAAAGTATCCCTCATCGAGCGCGGCTTAATTCCTTTTTCAATCATGATTTCATCCAGCTCAGCTGAACTATAGCTCAATTTCTCTGGTTGATTTACCGCTTCCCAGGCTACTTGATCCACTCCCTGTAATTGGAATTTTGCTTCAGCAATCAACTCCAATCTCACCGCTTTTTTCAATTCAAATTGCTGTTCCATGAATTCAATGTGGGCATACAGAGTGCTGAAAGCCACGTCCAAACCAAATTTACTGGTACTATGTATGACACTAAACTTTTCCCAATGTTCCAAAATCCAATCGGCTGGCAATCTATACAGTTCCAGAAATCTCGCTGTAATTTGCTTTTTCAAAGTCGCCATCTCAGCATTGGCCGCTCTCAAATTCCTGATTAACTGATCATTGGGAGTTTCCTGGGCCTCCATCTCTTCTTCCAGGCTTCTGATTTTAGCTTTATTTTGTTGAAATAATTCCACAAAAGCACTCGCCGCCATGGCGGTATTTCTATCCAGTGTTGTAAATGGATTTGCACTGTTAAAAATATTCCCCACCTTAACCAGCGGCGCAAGTGGCGTACTGCCAATATCTGATCTCACATACCTTTCCAGTTTAGCAGGAGTTTTCTCCTGGGACGCCGATTCTGGAGGGGTAAGTCCCCATATCCCTGTGTTTCTTCTTGCTTCGTTGCCTTTGGTTGACATATCCAATTAAATTTTAAATTGGAAAAGAATTAAACACCATTTTTCAACAAAAGTCAAGTTTTGTCTATCTTGGTATGACATATATATCCAAGACCTTACCCAAGTCCCCCATTACTATAGTAAAATCCTTTCCATCCAAATGATCTCTCAACTCACCCTCTCTACCGATAATTACCCATTCACAAGGTTCTCTTACAGCATAAAGTTGTTTCAATTCACTTTCCTTATTGTAGTCGACATTATAAATCAAAGCGTTTTTCGGTATCAATTGACCAAAATCTTTAATCATTTGATCCATCTTTTGACATCTTTCATTGGTAGCGTCTTTGAAATAAAGAGCCGACACAGTTTTTCCCTGATTTGATTCCCACAATTCAGTACTATATTCCAGAATTGGAGTATCTTTTATTTCCACCATGCTGGGTTGATTTTGAACATTAGTCATGGTTTTTTGTTCCGTTGGAGCAGTATT
>JADLFY010000074.1 GCA_020849575.1 Candidatus Peregrinibacteria bacterium | reverse complement strand
GCAAAGAGAAATCTGGCCTGGAAATCATCAATGAAATTATCGCTGATTATCAGAAAAAGCAGAAAACTCCGGAATTCAAATTTACCGAAATCATGGCCAAATCCACTCCTAAACAGCGTGAAATCCTGCAGAAAGCTTTTGGTCTGGAAGGCAGTACTGATGTCAATTTTAGCGATACCTTGAAAGGAGTGATGGGACTTTTGACCAGTCTTGATCTCAATCAAAAGGATAAATTTTTAACTTATCAAAAAGAACTGCGTACCAAACAAGGCCTCAACGCCTAATTAAGTAAATATGGCTTATCAAATCGATCAACAATTCATCCTGAAACTAAACAATCTCATTCGTGAGATACTGATTGATGAGTCACGTTTTGTTTTTAGAAATGATCAGCAACAAGCAGTTCTGCATGATCAGCTTTTCACCAAGAACAGCATTCAGGCCTTTGCCAGTTTGCCAGGCGAACAGAAAGAATTTTTCAAAAAATATTTTTACGCTTCTGGAAATATCAATCAACCCAGAGTAGATGTTCCTTTCACAGATTCTCCCGATGATCAGGCTTTTTTCTTTGATCAGATCAGAACCAATATCCGTCTGGTGACTTTCAACTATGACCGAATGGATTTCCTCCGTCCGAGTTTTGTGGATGCCAAAGCTGCCAATCCGGAATTCAGCGGTGAACAGTCAGAATTACTGTTCCGCAGTGTACTTCAACCCTTTATGCATGGATTGGAACAGCGGGCAATTGCTCAGCTGGAAAAAGAAAAAAGTGGTAAAGATAATGCCGAAACTGACCACAGCAACAATCCTTATGCAGGACTTGGTCAAAAACTGCTGGTCAAAGGTATTTCCGGTCAATTTGATACCATTCTTACTTACAATGAATTAGCTGAAATAGTAGCCCAGCAGGAATTGATTTCCAAACAGGCTGTTTCTCCAGAAGACGCTCTCAAGCAGTTAAAAGAATTCTTGGCCAAACGTTTCCCGGACAAAGCAATTTTACTGGATTCAAACGGTAATATTACTACTTTCCAAAGCGTTATTGGACTGAGTGCTGCCGGCTCATTGGCCAGTGGAAAAACCACTATTTCTTTCTCCGAAGCTCTGCGCGAACTGAAAATGCGTCAGGGTAGATTTTTACAATTCCAAAGTATTATTGAGAGTAAAGGCACTCTGGGCTTTGCCAATGCCAATTTTCAGGTTATTAATGCCAATGGAATTACTACCAGCCTGAACGGTTTAAGCATGGTTATTGATCAGAGTGGTGAAGGAAACAATGCCGTTTTCTTTGTCATGGACAATCAGGGCGTGATGGCCAGGGTAGTGGTAGACGTTACCAAATCCCGCCTGGGTGAACCAACCGATTTGAATATTTCCATTTATCAAAAACCTGAAGTAGATGATCCGGTTGCACCAAAACTAAAAGTTACTGATCAGGATTTACCCAAATTAAAAACACCTCTTTTGCAGCTTTATGCCAATGCCAAGGCTACAGGAGAATTCAAGCCAGTGGGAGTTGAGGCCAAAGGCCCCAATAAAGCGGAACCAGTTAAAGCACCGCAATTTATTGGTACCAAAGAAGCTCCCATCGAAGCAGGTTCCATACCAGCTGTAGGTGCTGCTCCTTTAGTTATTCCAGTCCCTAAAAATACCAAAATCCTTAGTGGCAATGTGGTCAGCCCCAATCAGCCCATGCTGAAATTACCAGCCAGCAAGATTGGCATTATGCCCAAAATTAAAGCCGATCAGGCCGGAGCCCCCGCCGATCAAGCAGGAAACGACGCTCCAGCCAAAGGTCCCTTCAATCAGGCCAGACCACTTCAGGCCAAAGTCAGAGCAGACGATTTACCTGGACAACCAGGGGCCGCCCTTCTACCCAAATCAAAACTTCCTTTTGGACTTATTGCACTCGGTACTACAGGACTAACTATTGCCGGCTCCCTCGCGGGCGGCCTGGCCACTATATTGTTTAAATAATCAAAGACCAACATCAAAAATATGATTAATAAAATACTTAAAAATCAGTCCTGGCTCAAACCAGCATTACTGGCTCTACTGCTGTTTATCATGATCATGCCAGTTCCGGCTTTGGCTCAGAACAGCGTATTTGAAGACATCAATAAAGCCGTTACCAATAGCGGACTCTTCGACTTTTTCCAAATCGTTTTGACGGTTTGTCAGGCTTTCATCTGGCCCGTACTTATATTAATGGGTGGTTTGCTCAATAATGATTTGTTATTCAGTGGTGGCATGCTGACTATTCTTCTGAATATCTGGTCAGCGGTTAGGGATTTCGTCAATATTTTATTTGTATTGGGTCTGCTCGCCGTGGCCATTGCCAATATTATTGGTATCAATAGTGATAATTTCAAAATCAAAGCTGTAGTTCCCAAGATAGTTTTTGCCCTGATTGCTGTGAATTTTTCTTTTCTGGTCTGTAAAGTGGTATTGGATGTGGTGAATGTTGGTACCACAGCCATTTTTGCTGTACCTATGGCCTCCAGTTCTTTGAACAAAAACGATCAGGACTGGGTAACTTTTGGTCAAAAAGTTTGTGGCAAAATGCAATCTCTGGCTTCCAAAAATCCCAAAGCTTTGGAATCCAATCCTTTCTGTCAAAAGGCCAGTGGTTCTAGTGGTTCAGATAGTTCCAGTGGGGTGAATTATGAACTTACTGAAGGTGGTAAAAACTTCTTCAGCACTTTCAATTCACGTAATGTCGCTCTGGTCATGGCCATTGATTTGATGGATATAACCAGAATTGATTCGGTTAAATTAAATGGTGTCAGCGATCTCAAATCGCTTTCCATTAATACTTTGTTCTCTTTCATTTTCCTGGTTATTTACGGTACTGCTTTCATTGCCTTATTTGTCGCTTTATTGATCAGATTAGTGGTTTTATGGCTTGCCATAGCCTTGTCGCCTTTGTCTTTCCTTGGTATGGCTTTTGCTCCAGTCAAACAAAAATTCGGTAACGATGACCCGCTAACAGGACTTTTCATGAAGCATGCCCTGACGCCATTACCGGTTGCGCTGATTCTCACTATTGGCATGATTATGATCAGTCATTTGAAATTTATTTCTCCAGGCGGTGTTTTCTCTACCAATCCTGGCGACTTCGGAACTGTAGTTTCAGGTGTCAGTAGTATTCAGGATATTATGGCAGGTCTAGCTACAGCTGCCTTTATCTGGATTGCCGCTTTCCGTGCTCTTGAAGGTACCAAAGCCGATCCATTCATCAAACCAATTCAGGGTGCTGTCCAGAGAATGGGTACCAGCGTAGCCAAACTTCCTCTCTATGCTCCGATTATTCCTACCGGCAAAGGTGGAAAAGTTGGTTTGGCGGCCCTTGGAGCAGCTGGTGGTCTCAATCCTGTGGAAAAATATATTCAGAGTCAGCAAAGTGAAATCGCCAAACTTACTGGTGATAAGTCCCAGCAATTGGCTACCGATTTGGATAAAGTCAAAACCAAACAGGATCTCAATGCCTTCCTGGGCAAAATGGCCGGTTTGGACAAAGCAGAATATTCACGAATTCAAGCGAAACTTGGAGAAAAATTGGCTGCCGACAAAAATCTGGCTGCCCAACTTGATCGCGCTGCCCTTAGTAAAGCCGGTTACAATAGTCCTGAACAGTTTATCCAGGCTCTCAAGGAAGGAAAAGTTGAAAAAGAAAAATTTGACCAATTCGTGGTTGATTCCAAAATCGCTGTTGATTTCAATGTTAAGAGTGATGTGGACATGGCCAACAGCAGAGCCGGTGCCGCTTTAAATGCCGCTGATAAAGGCACTCCTTACGCCACCGCTGCCAAAGAACTCCAGGATGCTGCCAAGCAACTCAAAGATGCTAAAACTCAACCTGAAGTTGATGCTGCCAAACGTAAACTTGATGAAGCCACCAAAAAACTCGATGAACTTGATAAAAAGAAAACTGATTTCCGCACTAATATTAAAATTGATCCAAAATTGGTTAATGGCACCAATCAGGTTCCTCAGGCCGACGCCGATAAATTCAAACAGCAATATGAAGATTTGGCCAAGGTTATTGGTCCAGTTGCTGCCCGCAAGGCTCTGGAAGAAGCTCTCACCAGTTCAGGTGTTGATGGCAAAAAAGCTGGCCCTGTAGCTGACAATATTATCAAGGGCAATGGTTATGCTGCTCCAGGTGCTCCGGCTGTTCCAGCTGGTGGGCCTCCTGCAGGCGCTCCTCCTCCTGCCGTCCCTTAATTTTTCCTTGCAAAAGCATTCATAATATCAGACAATTAAACGTTCAAATAGCAAATCAATCATTTAGATGGCTAAAAAGAAGAAATACCACAATCAGCCTCGCGAACATCTTCCTGAAGTTAAAAATCCTTACAGCATCTCTGCTCAAGATTATGATGTCGAAAAAGTCAGAATCAGCGCTGATATTTCTGATATTACCAATGATCGTATCCGTACAGCCATCCAGCGTTTGGAAGGATTAAGTGTCTTTATGAAAGACACGGCCAAAGAAGAGGATTCTCAGACGCTTATAGAAGGCGTCCGAGATGAAGTTAAAGGATTATTTGATCTGAATATTCAAAATACCTATAACAAGCTTGTAGAAAACGTTGGTCGTCGTGAACAGCTCTATCAGGAAATGATCAAAAAAGGTGTCATTGTGCCTGAGGATATTGCTGTTTTTTCATCAAAGAATTATTTGCGCTATATCGCCGATTTGAATAATCGCCGTCCTGCCGCAGATAAATTGGATATTTCCGAATTGGACAATCTGCAAAATGCCAATGGTGACAATCTGGACAAAATTTTGGGCGATCTGGAAACGACAGGCCGAATTACCAGAACTGAATCCGCCAAACTCAAAACACTGGGACCGGTTCCTGATGCCCAATTACAGGCTGCCCGTGAAGCCTTTTATCAAAAATTACAGAATTATGATGCTGGGCATTCCACTGCTTACAACAGCAAATACAGACAAGTTCAGCGGGTAGAAGAAGGACTGGAAAATCAAATCGAGGCTTTTACCGAAAAGTACAATCAGGTAATGCAAAAAGTGGTAGAAGAAATGAATAAATTGCATGAAAGTCATGAAAATAATGAATCATTCAAAAGAGAATTAAAAGCACTCAAAGCTGAAACTGGTTTACCTTTAAGTAAAGGCCAGGAATTGTGGGGGGAGGATATTAATGCTACTCCAGGTCCAGATGGTCGTCGTCCCCGCACCAATAACATTGTTATCGATGATATAACTCCAACCGGCATCCTGGAACCTGATCCCATTCTGGGTGAACTCGCCGAACGGGGAGTGGTCTCCACCGAACCGGTTATCCACCTCACTATGGACGCTCATGACGGTTCCGGTCAGAGAGTCAAGCTGGCCCTGCGGGCCAGCACTTTCGCCCGCTGGGTAATTGCTTTGAATGTAGTAGAAAAAATTGCTGATTTACCCAAACTGGAAGAAACACTGGATTTACCAGCAGGTCTGATTAAACCAGGACTAAAATTGGAATATCTGACTAGAAAGGGAAAAATTAAAGATGAAGATGAACCGGATTTTGATCAGCATCAGGTGGAAATTCTCAAAATAGAAAATGATCAAATTCATCTTTCCAAAGAAGTTTTGATTGATGAGGCTCACCCTGATACTGGGCTCAGTGGCCCACGCCAATCCAAAGTGTTGGATTTCGGTGAATTTGCAAAATGGTATCGCAAATACCAGACTTGTCCGGAAATTACCGATTTGAAAATGCTGGATCAAATGTTGGCCAAGCATCATCAAACTCTGATTACCGAAATGGGTTGGCCGGAAAAACATGGCCAGCCAATTAATCTTTCCAAAGGTCCCTTCCCGCAGGCTTTGCTTTCCGCCTATGGTGATCATAAAAATATTCATTATTTGAATTCTGCCAAACCAGGAAAAATTATTTTTGATGAAGCCGAATTAACTCCCGCTCAATTCTATCGCCTGGTCAAAAGCGAAGGCTTTACCCGTCCTACTGCTGAACAGATTCAGGAATTACAGGCTGCCGCTGCCAAAGAAGAGGATAAGCAGGCTCAGAACGCTCTGAATGCTGCTGCCGACAAAGGTAATATTCCCAAAACCGTTGCCGGTCCGGACTCTGGTCCATCTCCCAAGAAAAGCGGTAAAGGTTATTTCGCCACTCTTTGGGAAAATACCAGTTTCATTAATTTAATAGAATTATATGAGCTGCTCTGGAAAATCCCTATTGATCGCGCCAAAGAATACATGAAAGATCAAAGCGAACGTCGCGTTTACAAAACCGCCAAAGATCTTTACAAAGGAATTCCATACCTTGGTATTGGTGATTTGGCTGGTCGTTACGAAGACAAACACAACGGTAAAATTGCTGAAGATGTAAAGAAAAAATTCGAATGGTTTGAAGCCAATGCTGAACCAAAAGATGTTTTTGAAGCGCTTTATGGAGCCAAAAAAATTGTTGTTTATAAAGCCGCTCTCCAATTTCTGACCAAGAAAGGTTTAATTCGCTGGGAAGATGATGAAAAGCTGATGGAAGTTACCAATAAATTCTTCCCTTACACCAAATATCCAAGCAAATTCCACGAAGATTTGGGTAAAGACGCCATCGTAGAAGTCGGTGACAAAAATGCCCTCCGTAAAAGTAAGGCTCTTTCTGTTTTTGATCAGTATAGAGCCTGTTTCGATGGTAAGTGGGGAGATGGCACTTTTGACCGTATGTATCAGGAAAATGACCGTGCTTACAATGATCGCAAAAAATATGTTCGTGAGCATATGCACGATTATGAATATTTACATGGACGTATCGGACGCTCTCTGCAAAAGATGTTATTCGATTTCCAGAATGGAGCCGAAGTAGATGCTGCTGAATTTGAAGGTTTGCTTATTCAGGCCGCTCAGAAAAATGAAATTCCCTTTGAACAGGCTGTTTTCCTCTATGTAGCAGCCTTTGGCCAAAAGAGACAAGATGGAAAAACTCTTTTGACCTATTCCAGAGCCCAGAATTTCGTCCCGGAAATGAGAGATCATATCATGTGGATTTACTTTGCTTTGAACTATGAAAAAGTTGATGAAAATGGCAATCCATTAATTGATCCCACTACCGGCAAACCGGTAAAAGATAAACTCCGTACAGAGGATTATGGCAGATTATTCAAGCAGGTAATGCAAAAAGATGTTGATGCCATGAAAGCTGACAACAAAAAAGGTTTGGATACATTAGTTGCTGGTAGACATACTATTAACTGGATTCAGTCGACAATTCTTACTGATCCAAAATATATCAGTACGGCTGCCAACAAAGCCGGTAACATGGATACCCCTCCCGATGTTTATGACTATATTGGCCCAACCATTACTGATAAGGATGCGCTTGACCGTATTATCCGTAAAGGTGGTTATGGTCCGGAAAGAATGAGTAACGTCAAAAACATGTATGCTGGTTACAATAACCAGTTGATCATTCGCGCCAATAAATTAAACACTGGCAAAAACAAAGAAGAAAATATCAGATTCGCCAAACAATTTGCTGAAATGTATTACGGTTATCTCTATTTCAATAATGCCGTGAGAGGAAGAATAGGCGGAAGGAATCAATTTCTCCATGTAACTGACAAAGTGCTTAGCGACCGTCCCGATCGTGATGGTGACAGAACCGTAGGGGAATTCCACGATGAACTGGTTAAATTCTCCAACAATTTTGGAGCAGATATAGCCAGACTTTCTGGTAATACCAACCTTTTAGCTTTGCATCGTGAAATAGTTACCAGTCAGGCTGACAGATTGAATGAACAGAATGAGCAGATTTATCGTGAAGAAATTATGAAGGAAATCAGCAGATTGGCCGTAGAAAAGCCACGAGAATTAGCCGCTGCCGCCCGACACGCCGCTATCGAATTAAAAGGTATGTCAGGTAAAAGCCTTTCCAAGCAGGAACGTGAAGAAAGAGATGCTATGGCTGCTTAATCCAGGTTCCAGCGGTTTTTGGTGATGCCAATAGTTCCAATCAGTCCTGTCCAAATCAATTACTCGACCTTCAGTATTCCCAGTATTTCTTAGATGTTTATTATAGTTGCCACTAGGGAAGCTCCGGCTACCTGTTTTTTGCTCAGCTTACGCTGAGCCGGCCCGCGCTTGCGCGGGCCTCAGATAGCCGGAAACCTCTATTTGCCTTTGTGTTGCCTGCGCAGTTCATCACTGAACTGCAGCCGCTCCCGGTCTGCACCAGGAACATAGGCAATTCCCCCCAACAGCCTGAGCTGATAGGGAGTGTACTTGTACTGTTTCAGCGTTTTGTACGCCTCCTGCTGTTTCCTGAAGCGAACCAGCACCGCCACCAGCCCGATCAACGTGATCAAAGCCATGGCCAGGTTCAGTCCATCTTCAAGGTCTTGAGTAACAAGCGCAAAGCCTGCCGAGAGCACCACCACCATTGCTGCAGCTTTCCCGAGGATTCCCAGCAACTGACTACCTCCTTCATGGAGCCACCAGTAAGTATTTTAAGACAAAGTAGAGTAAGATCTGCGTGCAAACGCGCTTTCTGAAGCCGTAAAGCCCCAATTGCGCCTTGCCCGCAAGTTATACACTGCCAATCATCGATAGAAGACATTTAAGCAGAGAAACTCCAAAATATCAACAGCAATTTGACGTATAATGGTTTTTCTGCCCAAATCTACTCTTAGGCATGATGTAATTTTCGCTCGCGGATTTCCGTCATCAGCATATTTACAAAATCCTCACGTGACAAAGATTTCTGTTCTTTTTCACCATATCTTCTCACTGCAAAGTTTTCACCGGCTACTTCTTTGTCGCCAATCACCAGCATATAAGGAACTTTCATCATTTCAGCCGCACGAATTCTCTTGCCCAGTGATTCACCAACTTCAGCAATTTCTACTCTAACTCCGAGCTCCATTAATTCAGCACGCAATTCTTCAGCAAAATCTTTATGTGGATCAGCCACTGGAATAACCCTTACCTGAATAGGCGCGAGCCATGTTGGGAAAGCACCACCAAAATGTTCGATCAGGAATCCAATAAAACGTTCATGTGTACCAAGTGGCGCACGATGAATACAAAGTGGAGTCTGGTCTTTACCTTCACTATCTTTATAAGTCAGGCCGAATCTCTTTGGCACAGCAAAGTCGATTTGATTGGTTGCCAAAGTAAATTCACGACCAATTGCACTCCAAACCTGTACATCAATTTTCGGTCCATAAAAAGCTGCTTCATCCGCTATTTCTACGGTTGGTACATTGGCTTTCTTCATCACCTGACGCACCATATCTTCAGTCTTAAGCCATAATTCTGGTTCATCAACATACTTCTTGCCCAAGCCTTCTTTTGAATGCATGGAAAGTCTCATCAGGTACTTTTCAATACCAAACATTTCAAAATATTTTTGATGCATTTTCACGACATCGAGGAATTCCTGTTCAAATTGTTCTTCAGTACAGTAAATATGCGCATCATTCATTTGCATATAACGCACACGCATCAATCCAAACAACGATCCAGAATCTTCAAAACGATGACATGTGCCATATTCAGCGAGTCTAAGCGGTAAATCGCGGTAGCTCTTTGGCGAAGCGTCATAACATTTATGATGGAAAGGACAATTCATCGGCTTCAAATAATAATCCTCATTATCAATTTGCATTGGCGCATACATTGATTCTTTGTAGTAGGGGAGATGTCCAGAAGTCAAAAACAGATTTTCCTTGGTAATCAACGGAGTTCTCACTCTCTTATAACCTGCCTGAAATTCAGTTTCTTTGGCCAGTTTTTCCAGTTCTTCAACAATCACTGTTCCATTTGGTAACCACAGTGGCAAACCAGGTCCGATTTCTTCGGAGAAAGTGAATAATTCCAGCTCAGCACCAAGCTTACGATGATCACGTTTCTTGGCTTCTTCCTGCATTTTTACATAGGCATCCAATTCTTCCTTGGTTTCAAAACATAGACCATAAATACGCTGTAACATCGGTCTTTTTTCATCACCTCTCCAGTAAGCCCCGGCAATTTTATCCAATTTAAAGGCGCCTACTTCTCCAGTAGTTTCAGTATGTCCACCACGGCAGAGATCCCAGAATTTCATTGTTCCATCCTTCAAACGGTTTTCATAAAATGAAACCTGTCTCTCGCCTTCTTTGGCTAAATCTTCAGCGATTTCCACCTTATATGGCTGCTCTTTTCCTTTCAAAAACTGCACCGCTTTATCAATTGGTTCTTCCACACGATGGAAAGTTTGTCGTTGTTTGGCTATATGTTCCATCTTTTTCTGCAGCAAAGCCAAATCCTCCGGAATCAAAGTTCTTGGCAATTCAAAATCATAATAAAAACCATTTTCAATAGTCGG
>JADLFY010000073.1 GCA_020849575.1 Candidatus Peregrinibacteria bacterium | reverse complement strand
CTTGGAAAAACTCTCATTATTGTCTTTCCCACGAAGTGCCGGATCAACATTAATGTACTTAACCACCTGTGATTCAATTTCACCCATGGTAATACTATTGGTTTTATTTTCAAACAGAGCCAGATTGAAACACATGTCAGCCAGAGTAGAATCTTTATTAAACTCATAATTCTGATCTGTTTTCACTTTTTCCAGATTTTCCGGTTTTACTCTTTCTGCTTCTGCCTGAGCTTCTTTCTCAGCATCTTCAGCTTTTTGTTTGTCAGCAGCTTTAGCCTCTTTAACTTCTTTACTCAAAACAAATCTCTGCACTTTGCCAGGAGCATCAGCTTTCTCTGGAGATTTAGGTTTTGCTGCGTCTGGTTTGGCAGCATCTGGTTTGGCCGGCTCCTCAGGTTTTGGAGCTTCAGTCAAAGTAGATTGTGCTGGTACTGGTTTTCCATCTTTATCAAAAAATAACCAATCACCTTTATCAATGGAAAACTTGGCCACCTTATTATCCTGGAGCCACTTGGTTAAGCGCGTATTTTCATTGTAATTCATGCCCGCCTTATCATCCGCCTTCAAATCGAGATTTTCCTGCAAACCTTTGATCAGATATAAATCCAGATTATTTACTTTAATCTCTTTCATGGCTGGATCTTTGGCAAGAGCCTCCTTCAAAGCAGTTCTAAAAGTAATTGCATCAACTTTTTTAGGATCTTTGTTAATTTCAATTTGCCCACCGGCCAAAGTCAAATTCTTAATACGCTCAGCCACCTTATTCATTTTCTCAGCATCCCACTTTTCATTTTCCTTGATATCAATGGGTTTCTCAGCTTCAGGCCCTTTTGGACCTTCCACATCCCAAATCAAACGCTTGGGCTGAAAGAACTTTTCTTTTTGTTTTAAATAGGTTTTCATAACGATCTAATAATATTTTTATTTATGAATTTAGGGTGTCACTACCATCACCGGCTTGACCTTCTCCAGGATTAAAAGCATCTTTTTTCTTTTCAAAAAAAGCCAATTTAAACTGCTCACGCATTTCCTTAAATCTGTCTTTAACCTGATTCCTTTCTTTTTCTCTCAATTCCAGTTCCAGCGGCAAAGCATGAACTCTCAACGGGATATTGTCGTCAGGAAGTTTTTCTTCACCTTTATAAAAATTAACCACTCCATCCAAAATACCAATATGAGTTGCCCCCTGAGCCACTTTGTCTGCCCAGATTTCTTCCAGCTTACGTCCTTTGGCATCCTTGGACTCCAGAGCCGCCCTGACTTTACCTGGCAAATTCTCCTGGGTTGGCTTGGTCACCAGTGCCAAATCAGCTAAAGTCGTATCAATATCAGCTTTGAGCGCACAGCCACCATTGATTTTTTTGTACTCAAATTTCTGTTGATAGTACTGATCAACTCTGGCTTCAACCGGCAATTTGTTTGGATCTTGTTCAGTCATATTTAAATTGATGGTGGGGTCACAAAAGCCTTACTATCAGCATCACTTCCGGTAGTTTTATAAAGAGAGAAATTAAATACCGGCAAAAATCCCGGAGCCTTGTAACGAACATTCAAAGTCTTGGCCACTGAATCCGTTTTGGCAAAACCAGTACTGGTAATTTCCGCATAATCTTTGACCAATTTTGGTTCTTCTACACCGCCGGCATCACGTTTGGCCAAAACCCGATAATAAATATCTGCTCTGGCCAATTGAGCAGGATCCTTGATATTGGAAATCCCCACAATATTCGGATTTACCATATTGGTTAAAACCAGATAATTTTCTTCATGTGAATTAATAAAATCTCTCATTTCACAACCAGCTCCACTGGTTGAGGAAGTTTTTTTAATCAAAGCCCCACCAGTCACCAGACTACCGGCATCCGTCAAATAGCATTCACGGGCAGCCGACCAAAGTGTCTGATCTTTGCCGGCACCACCACCCGGGGTATCGACTGACAAAACCGGGAAAATACATTTTTCCGGTGCATCAGCAACAGTTGAAGTGATACCACCATTAGTACCAATACAAACCGGATTAAGTGGTCCATTATTATTAATTCCTGGATAAAAATCCGCAATTGATTCAGTTCTTTGTGCACCAACCGAACCAGCCGGTTTGCCATAAAGTTTCCATCGAAGTACATCAAATTTCTGCAAATCCAATCCTTTAAATTCTCCCCAAAGTCCGGAACCATCATGTACATTCAGATAATACTGAACGATAAAATCTTCTACTTTGACAGATCCCCCACCAGAGGCAGTACTAAAAAGTGGAATAATATGAGTTTCATTCAAAGCCAATTTTCTATAGGTCGCTCTTGGACATTCTTTATAAAGACGATCTTTGGAAATAGCCAAAGCAAAAGGATTTTTGGCACTGGACATCACGCAATCAATCAATCCGTCCACAGTTAAAGCCGGCTCAACATACACAGGTTTATCTTCCGGCGAGAATCCCGCTCCACCAAATCCCGGAACCGAATCATTGGTATTGCTGGTCAGATATTGATATTTAAAATCCGCAGCTAAATCTGCCGCGTCAGCAGTGAACGTTCCGCTGGGCTCATAGCCAGCACCATTTCTGGACAAACCAAGTAAAGCTCTTTCCACGCCGGCCTCAGCAGAATAATAAACTTTATTGGCATCAACTACTGACTGAGTCACATGTATTTCACGCAAAACCAGCGTACTGATACCCAGTGTGATAGTAAGCAAAGCTCCCATCAGCAATAAGGTAATCAGTAGAGCTGACCCTCTTTTCATCTTCGAATTTTTAGAAAAATATTTTTTCATTAATTTCGAGCGACAATTAAGGATTGATATTCAATTTCATTTTCCAAATCATCTTTACTGGCAACATTCAAAGTCAGCCTGATCATTGGTTGCTGATTATTAGCCAAATCCGCTCCAGCCGTTTTTGGATCTTTCTTGGGAAAAATTTCCATTTTCAAATTCTTTACATTCAAAGTATTAAAAGCAAATTCCTTGAAATCTCCACCACACTCAGCCGAACTGGAACCGAGAAATCCTTCTTCCTGCTGCCAGGCATCTTCAACATTTTTGTAACGCAATACACAAACTTTCCCACTGGCCTCCGCACTGGCTGGCGGAATAAATTTAATTATGCTGGCCTGCAACCCATCACGGGAAATAGTTCTCAGATTGTCATTGCTGCTGGCTGTAAGCAGGGCGGCATCAGTACATCTGGTCAAAGCCAGGTTATAAAAATCCAGCGACTCGGCAATCGGAGGATTATAGCAGAAATAATCAATTCCACCTTCACGCATTTCTGTATTCAGATAGTCGGTAAACTGACGCAGCTCGGAATAAATCAAACGAGTTTGATTGGCGGCACGCTGAGCCCGGACAATTTCAATATAAACATTGGTTACCACCAGCATAAAACCCATAAAAATACCAATGGCCAAAAGCAGCTCTATTAAAGTAAACCCTTTTTTTGATTGGTTATTTTTCATTTTTCCAGTCAGTTAATTCAGTAGTTAAAACAACTTTTCTGGGAACATTATTGATACCATTCCAGGTCACCATGGAAGTAACTCTGAGCACATCCACATTGGCCAGGGTCGCCTCACTCTTGATGGCCTTTATCACTATCGCTCTGGAAAAACCTTTCCCCATATCCTGATATTCATCAACTCCCATCACTTCCAACCCAATCGGCAAGCATTCCGACAAATTAACTTTGGTACAAGAACCCAAAGCAACTTCTTTCTGATTAATTTTAAAAGCCTTGGTACTTTCACCTTCAAATAATTTTTCTCCCCAAACCAGATCAGGCCCACTTCCTTTAGCCCCATCAAAATCCAAACCCAACCAATAATCGGTATCACGAATATAGCGAATCGCCTCAAGTCCCTCCTGAGCATATCCATCAGCCAGCAAACTATTCAGATTATCAGAATTACTTCTGATCACATTGGACAAAATATCAGTAGCAGCAGTAATAACCATAACCAAAACAGCCACCGAAACAATTACTTCTGGAAGTGTAAATCCTCTGCTTTTTTTATTGGTTTTTAGTCGCATTTTGGTCTGGCCTTTTAGCTAATTGAGACAAATTGCAATTTATCCCTTTATTATACCAAAAAATCGCCTTTTTACCAAGACCAATAGATAACAATCACCCTGGCTGTCAATTTCATAAATAATCGCATCGTGAAGGCTCAAAACCACTTCTCCAATCTTAACTTTTATTGAAATCGATTTACCTCATTTGTGGCCAAATCATATTTGACCATCTGATCAAAATCCACTTTATCCTCAGCTCCCACAACAAAAGTCAAAATTCCACTGGTTAATGGAGTAAAACCACCACTAGTCATCAGATAAACCTGTCCAAAAGGAGGTTTGAAATAAAGTTCCAATTCATCACCAACCGTAAGTCCTGAATTCAGACCAACTGCTTCCAGGGATTTCAGCAAAGTATTTTCATCAAAAAAATCATTTTTTCTCCATTGCGAAGAGTTTTCACAGGCATCTTCAGCTGATTTATAAGCACTCACCGCTGAAAACAGCCCGGCCTCAGAATCGCTGCCTGAAGCCAATTTAACCACAGTGCACTGCAATCCCCCACCTTCACTACGGGCCCCGCTGCGTGCCAAAACTTGCGCTTCCCTAATTGTTGCCACCAGACTATCCGCCGCATAACCGATACGGGCCGAACGCTGAACCCCAGCATAACTGGTAATGGCCAATACCGCCAAAAGCGCAATAATAGCCATGACAATCAATAGCTCAAGCAGAGTAAATCCCGGTTTTTTACTGGCCAATCTGGTCATTCTGGTCATGCGGGAAATCATAAAATTATACTAAACAAGTGAGGTCAATTTGAAAATCGGAGTCAGAACTGCCAAGGCCAACAGCGCTACTGTTACACCAACCATTACAATCATTATTGGCTCAAACAAGCTCATCAAACGCTTCAAACTATGATCAATTTCACGATCATAATGTTCACCAATTTTCTGGGAAATTTTACCAACCGAAGCGGTTTGCTCGCCTACGGCGAGCATTTGAGTTACAGTTTCCGGAAACAAAAAAGGTGAATCCATCAAAGCCCCGGAAATTTTTTCACCATTTTTCACTTTGGCAATCACTTCCCAGGTTTTCAGGGAGTACATCTGTGAGGTCAAACTTTGAGCCACAATCTCGAGAGCCTTGATTACCGGCAAACCCGATTCAATCAAAATACCCAAAGTAGAAATAAATCTGAGTACATAAACTTTACGCAGCAGTTCGCCAATAATTGGCATTTTCAATTTATAAATATCCCAGGTATAACGACCATTTTCTGATTCAACCCAGATTTTGAACAGAAAATACAGAACCAGAAAAGCTATAATAATAGCCCACCAATAATTGACCACAAACCCCGAAAGACCGATCAAAATCTTGGTCATAATCGGAAAATCAGCTTCTTTCAAACCACCTTCTTTGAGCAATCCGATCAGACTTGGTATGACAAAAATCATCATGCCCGCACCAGCCAGTATCAAAACCGCCAAAACCGCTGCCGGATAAATCGAGGCTGTAACCAGTTTAATCTGCAATTCATTGGATTTATCAATTTCCGCAGAAAGTTTAAATAACATTTTATCCAGATTACCTGCCGCTTCACCTGAACGGATCACACCTAATTCCATTTCGCCAAAAACATCGGGAAATCTCGCCATGGAATTGGACAGAGTATTACCCTGTTTCAAATTATAGGAAACTGTATTGAGAATACGGGCAAAACGCACACTATCAGTTTTACTGGCCAAAATAGTCAAAGCATTCATCACTGGAATACCCGCATCAATCATCACTGCCAATAAATGGAAAAAGTAAGCTTTTTCCTGCAAAGTTACACGACTGTGATCAATCAAAAAATCATCCAGACGAGTGGAAATTCCTAGATTGGAATTGTCATAAAGTCCATAAATCACCTCACGACGCGGGTCTTTGACCTGCACACCTTTGCCCAGTAACCTTTCTAATTTTGCTAATTTTTCAGTATTTTCCATAAATAAATTTAAATACCCTTCTGATAAAAGGCATCCATACTAATATTAAAATTGGCTCTTTCGAGATTTTCAGTTCTACCCAGTTGAACAGTAACATTTCTTACTACCAGTTTACGCGGATTACTTTCCAAACCTCTCAACAGTCTGAGTAAATCAGCTTCTGAACCGGTCATGGAAAGACTGATCGTAGATTTTTTAATGGCATCCTGTGAATTGGTTTGAACGGAGAAACTGATACTGGAAAGATTCACATCATTTTTCTTGGCAATATCCACAATTTGATTGATCAACTGATCCTGACCATAATTTTCCGGAATAGCAGTGAGTACTGTAGCCTGATTAATTTCACTGGTTCCGGCCAGATTAGCCTGAGCATCTTTGAGCTCCTGAATCTGTTTGGCCAGAGCATCTTTTTGAGTAGCCTTGGCTGTCTCAGTTACTTGTAACGCTGAAACTTCATCCCAGTTTGGTTTAAACCAGAACAGTCCAATCGCCACAATCAGTAGAAGCAGCAACAGACTGAAAACATTTGATTTTTGATTTGTCATTTTGACGAAAATTATTGATTCAAATTAATTATTGGGATTACGCGGAACTCTTGGTGCATCGTCCACCACAGCTGTACCAGTCAGACCAACATTCAAATCCTCCGAGCCGGTTTCCGGTTCTTCAAAATCCATATTGAGCACAAAACTCAAAGTTGTCGTACCATCCTCAGTCAAACCTCGGGAAATTGAAGGTACATAAACATCTCTGAAATAAACATTATTGTTAAATGAGGCAATCAACTGGGCAACATCAGCGAATGGTGGTTCACTGACTGGAACTGTAACCATATTTACTGCCACTCTTCCTAGACCTGAACCGGCATAGGAAAGCACAT
>JADLFY010000072.1 GCA_020849575.1 Candidatus Peregrinibacteria bacterium | reverse complement strand
TTAGCCGCTCTACCGGTTTTAGAATGAAAAGCCGTGATTTTGAATAAAATGGCCAATATGGATGCCTGGCCAATCGCTTTGAATGTTCATTATACAAACGAAATAGTCGCCACCATCAAAGCCATTGCCCCGGGCTTTGCCGGCATCAACCTGGAAGATATTGCTGCTCCACAATGTTTTGAAATTGAAGAAGCTCTTCAGGATTTGGGCATACCGGTTATGCACGACGATCAACATGGAACAGCCATTGTGGTTTATGCAGCACTACTTAACGCTGCCAAAGTTTTAGGCAAAGATTTATCCACTCTCAAAGTAGTAATCAACGGCGCCGGAGCAGCCGGCCTGGCTACCGCCCGCATGCTTCTCGACCTCGACCAAACCGGAAACGCTCACGTAAACAATCTGATCATCTGTGACTCCAAAGGAATTATCAATCAAAACCGTTCCGACCTCAATCCCTACAAATTAGCCATTCTCAAACACTCTAATCATGAAAATCTCTCTGGAGATTTATCAATTGCCCTGGCGAAAGCCGACGTATTCATCGGCCTCTCAGCTCCCGGAGTTTTAACCGCAGAAATGATCAAATCCATGTCACCCAATCCAATCATCTTTGCCCTGGCCAACCCCATCCCGGAAATTTATCCCGACGAAGCTATGGCGGCTGGCGCCGCCATCATCGGCACTGGCCGTTCCGACTTCCCCAACCAAATCAACAATGCTCTGGTTTTCCCGGGAATTTTCCGTGCCGCCATCAACAATCGCCAGACACGTATCACCCCGGCCATGAAATACGCAGCTGCCCACGGTATCGCCAAAACCATCACCACTCTAAGCAAAGAAGCCATTCTCCCCACTCTCTTCAGCCCCGGACTTACTGACAACATTTTAGACGAAATCAAAAAGAGCCTCAGCTGAGGCTCTTTTTGCATTTTCTATTGATTAACTCTTTCCACATACTCACGAGTATCGGTATTCACGCGAACGACATCGCCTTCTTTGATGAACAGCGGAACATTCACTTTCGCACCAGTTTCCAAAGTTACTTGCTTCGAACCACCAGTGGCAGTATCGCCCTTATTTCCAGGCGGAGCATCAGTTACTTTGAGATCCATTTTTGGTGGAAGCTGAATTGTAAATGGTTGGCTATCAACGTAAACCACAATTAAATCTTTTCCATCCAAAATAAAATCAGCCATATCGCCAATATTATCCAAAGGCAAAGTAAATTGATCATAAGTGGCATTATCCATAAAAGTCATATCAACCCCGTCATTATACATATACTGAGATTTTCGATATTCCACACTAGCCTCTTCAATTGACTCTCCAGAACGGAAACTTACTTCAAAAATTTTCCCTGACTTGGCATTCTTTAATTTTGTTCTAGTAAAAGCCGTTCCTTTACCCGGATTGACAAAGTCATAACTGAGAATCAAACAAGTATCGCCATTATATTTAATGGCCATGCCTTTTTTAAAATCTGATGTAATCATAATGAAAAAATTATTTTATCGCCGGCAGTCTAGCCGCATCCAGATTAGCAGTCAAACAAAATCCGGCCTCATGGTCAATCTCCTACAAATCCCTATGCGGAAAATAAAGCACATTACGTATATCCTTTTCACCCAATATCAGCATCACCAATCTGTCTATCCCCAGGGCATTACCACCACTGGGCGGCATACCAAAGCGTAAAGCCTCTACAAAAGTCTGATCCACCCCATATAAATCCTTGCCTAGCCCAGCCCGTTCTTGTCTTTCCAATTCCAGCCTTTTCGCCTGTTCATCCGGATCATTCAATTCAGTAAAAGCATTACAAAGTTCAATACCTCCAATATACGCCTCAAACCTTTCGGCAAAACGCTCATCATTTGCACATCTTTTCGACAAAGCCGCCATGGAAACCGGATAATCATAGAGTATAACCGGCACCCCAAAACCCAGTTTTGGCTCAATCTCATTCAGAAAAATTGTGAAAAAACAGTCATCAAAAGAAGCCTTTTCGCCAATCACATATCCTCTGCTTTTCACCTCCACCCGAAATTTCTCCAGATCAAAAAAAGTCTCTTCATCAATACCGGCAAATTCCTGAAACGCTTCAATCACCCTGATTCTTCGCCAGGTCCGCATAATATCAACTTTTTGATCTCCCACCACCATATCCAAAGAATCCCCTTGATGATCACGCTCGCCAAAATGCATCCACAAAAATTTAACCAATTCTTCAGTATCATCCATAATTTCCAGATACGAGGCATAGGCTCTATACCATTCCATAATAGTAAATTCCGGATTATGTCTTTCACTGAAACTTTCTTTATTCCGAAAAGACTTGGTAATTTGAAAAATTTTCTCCATACCACCCACCAACAATTTTTTCATGGCATATTCAGGAGAAGTTATCAGATACATATCCTCCGACAACTTTTGATCAGCCGCAAAGTCCGCCTCAAATCTGGTTTTGAAAAGATCCAGATAAGGCTCCATCCCTGGCAATCTAACCAAGCAAGGCGTTTCCGTTTCCACAAAACCCTTTTGTTCAAAAAATGTTCTGATCACCTGTATAATCCGGCTTCGTATCTTTAAATTTCTCTTCAAATCCGCATCAATCAATAAACGCCGATAATTGGGCGACTCCTTTGGCGAAATAAAATAATCCTCACATTCAGCCAATACCGTAATTTCCCCATCCTGTTTAAATCTGTCACCAGTCGCCCTCATCACTCGAACTTCAATAATTGATCCCACCTGGGGCAATTCAGCAGACAAAACTTCCATCTGTCCACTATCATCCTTCAACAAAAAAGCCTTTTCCAGTCCCATGGCCGGATTTTCCACGTCAATTAAACCCACCACTCTACCGCAAACAATCGGATTGGTATTCTTGGTATTATGCTGAATCACCTCCAAAATCATATTGGTGCGATTCACTCTGCCCGGAAATTTCTTTGTGTAATTCATCCTGCACTTTTTAACAAGTTACCCCTAAGTTTTCCACAGTTTTTGGCAACTTTTCCACAGCAATATAGACTTTTGCACAGACTTTTCAACTGATTTTGCTGCACTTTTCCGGACATGGCAAATCCGCTCCTCACCCCAAAAAGCCCCTTTTCCAACTATACTTTCAATTTTTCCGCCAATTTCTTCAAACAGGCCGTGAGCTCATCCACCCACTGGAAACCGAGATCAGCCAGCTTAATCTTCAGCTTACTACCGGAAATCATCCATTTATTATTATAATCCAGCAAATTCATAATATTTTCCGGACGAACCAGATTGCTCATATGCAAAATAATTTCTTTATCTTTGGTCAAATAAACACTCTCTGCCTTCACTCCAACCACACCCGCTGCCTTGGCCGAAATCTTCATTTCAATCACCTTGAAGAAATTCACCACTTCCATTGGCAATGAGCCATAATCAGTAATCAGTTCATCTTTTACCTCCTGTAAATAATCCACCGAGTCCGCAGCCTACAATTTCTGATAAACAGAAATTTTGTCTTTGGTATTGGTAATAAAAGTATCAGGAATAAAAGCACTGATTGGAATTTCCACTGTAATATCCTCAGGTTCCTCTTCACGCAGGACACGACCAGCTTTCAAATCCTCTACAGCCTTATTCAGCATACGAATAAAATGACTTACACCAACCACATTAATCACCCCATGCTGTTTAGCCCCCAAAATATCGCCGGCCCCACGAATTTCCAAATCCTTCATGGCAATCTGGAACCCAGACCCCAGCTCTGAGGCTTCAACAATAGCTTTCAAACGTTTCTTGGCATCCAGTTTAAGTCTCTGCCCATGATACATGAAATAAGCATAAGCCTGACGTTTGGCACGACCTACACGTCCTCGCAATTGATATAACTGGGCCAAACCAAATTTTTCCGCATTATTTACAATCAAAGTATTGGCATTAGCCAAATCGATTCCATTTTCAATAATAGTAGAAGAAACCAGTACATCGAATTGATGATCTTTAAAAGCCACAATTCTATCTTCCAAATCACCTGAGCCCAATTGTCCATGAGCCACTCCAAAACGTGCCTCCGGCACCAGCGCCCTGAGCTTCTCAGTCAAACTATCAATGGTTTGCACGCGATTATGCAGGAAATAAACCTGGCCACCTCTATTCACTTCATTCAGAATCGCTTCACGCACCAGACCCAATGAAAAACGTCTCACTTCCGTTATAACCGGCAAACGTCCTGGGGGCGGAGTTGTAATCGTGGAAATATCCCTGAGCTTGTTTAAAGCAATATTCAGAGTTCTTGGGATGGGCGTTGCCGTCATGGTAAGAAAATCCACATCAGCCTTAATCTTTTTAAACACTTCTTTCTGCTTCACGCCAAACCTCTGCTCTTCATCCACCACCACCAATCCCAAATCTTTAAACTTTATATCAGCCTGCAGCAAACGATGCGTTCCAATAATAATATCAATTTCACCACGCTCCAATTTATCCACAATCGCCCTCTGCTCAGAAGCCGAACGGAAGCGTGACAACATTTCCACGCGTACATGAAACTGATCCATACGCTTTTTGAAAGAACGATAATGCTGATCGGCCAAAATCGTAATTGGAGATACCACTGCCGTTTGCTTGCCATTCAGAAAAGCCAGGAAAGAAGCTCTCATTGCTACTTCGGTTTTTCCGAATCCCACATCTCCACAAACCAGACGATCCATCGGCAAATCTTTGCTCATATCGTCCAAAACATCCTTGGATGCGCGCATCTGCCCAGGAGTTTCCTCATATTCAAAACTCTGTTCAAACAACTTCATCTTCTCTTCCACTGTTTTGAAACCAAAACCACTGGCACTCTTTCTTTCAGCATAAATAGCCAATAATTCTTTGGCAATTTGTTCAGTTTCCTTTTTAACTTTTTTAGTAATTGTATTCCACTCAGCTGATCCCAAGCGGGTTAGTTTTGGTGGATTCTCATCAGCACCAATAAACTTATTCACTTTGTCAGCCTGATCTATTGGCACAAACAATTTATCATTTTCAGCATAACCAATTTTCAAATACTCTTTGGTCAAATCATCAATTTTCCTCTGCTCCAGGCCCATAAATAAACCAATACCATGGTCAACATGCACCACATAATCACCCACCTTGAGTGAAGCCAAAAAATCCATAAATACCTTTTGATTGGAGGCTTTTTTACGCTCCTCCTGCAAAGAACTGATATCTCTGTCCGAAATCACCAGCAATTTCATTTCCGGATTCTGAAAAGCATAGGGCAAATGATCATCTTTATTCGCATCAATCAAAAACAATCTATAGTGTCCATAGCCCAATTGGCTCAAATCCTCATTATAACTGATATTATTTTCATGCAGCAGCGAACGGATGGAATCTTTATGCTTGGTAAACATAATCACATTCCAGGCATCCTTGGATTTCTCTTTCAAATCATTAATCAGATCATAAGTCCCTCTATACTTCAAAACCGACAAATAATGCAGATGCAAATGGCTGGATTCATCCTCATTAAAAGTCACAAAACTCATCACATGATGATGGGTATAAACCTCATTAAAAGCCGCATTCCAATCATCATAAAACTCATCATAAATTTCCAGATCATCCTCCACAATCAGATTATCTTTCCTGAAAGCATCAATTAAAGACAATTCACTGGCCTCAAAATTCACCGGCCAAATTTCCAATTTCTTCAAAGTCTCAATTTTCTCTTTATCCAAACTATCCTGATTATAAATTTCCAGCGTTTCCACCTTTTCAAATTCCAGATCAATTCTGACCGGATGAGTCGTATTTACGGGAAAAATCGTTACCGTATCACCTGTCCTGTGATAACTTCCTTTGGTTAAATGGGCATCTTCAGACAATTCATAGCCCATGGCAATCAGTCTTTCATAAAATTCCATCAAATTAATTCCCTTATTGCGCTCCAACATAATTTTGGCTCTATCCAGCCAATCCAGATCAGGAATTTTCTGCAATAAATCAAAATACGGAATCACCAGGCATCTCTCCCCGGCTTCCCTTACAATCGATAGTAATTCCATTGTCTTCAAACTTCTCATTCTATCCAATTTGCTAGCCGACATCATCTCCAATTTGGAATCAAACCAGATAGCTGGCCAGCTGGACCAGACCATCAAATCTTTCACTATCAAATCCGCTTCCTGAATATTATTAACAATCCAAACCATCCCCTTCAATTTATCCGCTTCCCTCAGGGCATCTACCACTGAAAAAACCTTGGAAGAATAATTGGCTGAGCCAGAAACACTAAAAGTTCTCTTCCCATCAAGCATCTCCAAAACCCGCGCATTAAGCACGGTAGGCAAATACCGAATCAAATTATTAACTTTGCTCATCTAGATACAAATTCCACACCACCCTTTAAAACTTCCAAAACCCAAAGCGTTTTAGATCTTGAGCGGCATAATGATGTACATATAAGTCTTTTCAGACTCTTTGGCTACCTTTATTACAGCAGGTGAAAGCTTGTCGTCAAGCTCAATTGAAATTTCCTCTGCCTGAATAAAGTTTAACACATCCAAAAGATATTGTGAATTTAAAGCAATTTTATTGTTTTCACCCTCTACTTGACCTGTTAATTCAGCCTTTTCTTCACCAACTTTCGTTTCATCAGTAGAGACACTGAGCTTGCCATCGTTGGTCACACTCAACTTGATATTGTTATTATTTTCTCGGGCAAACAACCCCACTCTGCGCACTACCAAAGACAATTCATCAGTTTTCACCACCACCTTGGTTTTGCCCTGTTTGGGAATAATTTTCTCATAATCCGGGAATTTACCTTCAATTAAACGTGAAACCATCCTGGTATCCCCCACCACAAACAAAATCTGATTCTTGGAAACAGTAATTTCAATTTCTTCAGCATTGGATTTGGAAATAATTTTACCCAATTCACCCACAGTTTTTGCAGGTACAATGGCCTGTAAATCAATTTCCACCTTGTCTTTCAAATGCACTTTCTTTTCCGCCAATCTGTAACTATCGGT
>JADLFY010000071.1 GCA_020849575.1 Candidatus Peregrinibacteria bacterium | reverse complement strand
AACTAAAAGATATACCTCAAATCGCCCAGCTGGGACTAGCCATACTTAAATTTCATCAAAAAATTGATCCTTATTTCAAGGCAGCACCAGATGCTTTGAAGAGTTATCAAAAATATTTCCGCAGCTGCATCTATTCACGTAAATCTTTGCTACTGGTAGCCGAATTTGAAGGACAAATCATTGGCTATAGTCTGAGCCAACTCGTCAATCGTCCACCCGTTTTCGCCATTCAGAAAATCGGTTTAATCAGTGATGTCTTTATCATGGAAAAATTCCGTCGACAGGGATTATCCAAAAAACTTCTTCAGGAAAACTACCGCTGGTTCAAAAAACATCAACGTCATCACGTACATCTGATCTATCATCAGAAAAACCCTTTAGCCAGCCAAGCCTGGCCTAAACAGGGTTATCAGCAATTCATGAGTTACAATCGTTTAAAGATTTAGCCAAACAAACTGTCAAATTCACATAACAAAGTAACCAATTGCCCGGCTTCATCATCTCCATCCAAATTGCGCATGGCATAAGTCCCAACCTGGCTGTCCGCAGGAAAATCGCCCTGTTCAGCAATAATCTCACGCACCCGTGGTATCAATACAAACTGAATCCATTGCTCAATGGTCATGGTATTGATACCAAAAGCCCCCATATTCTCAAATTTTTCTGGAGCCAATTCCCCGTTTGTCCAGCGTTTCAAACGTTTAAGTTCAGCTTCAATCTCAGCAATTTTCTGCTCAACCACTTTATACAATTCTGTTCTCTCCATTTTTAATCTTGATAAAAATCTGCTAAAAGAAGATTTAGTCCTTCGCTTTGAGATCACAATATGCTGCCATGGCTTGGCGCATAAATTCGGCTAAACCAGGTTTTTGTTTCTCATAATAAGCTTTGAAACGGGCATCATCAACATACATTTGGCCAAGGCCACGATACATTTCCAGATTGGGTTCATAGAAATTCCTCAACCAATTATAATGTTTATCAATCAACTTCTGTACCTCAGGACTGTCAGCTGAATAATCCATCAGAGCAGCTATTTCCGCACCAATTTTCTCACCTTCTTTAACCACCCGGGCCAGCCCAGCTTTGCCCATTTTCTTCACCCGTTTTTGAGACTGTTTATAAGCATCAGTATGGCCCCAACGCTGCTTGGCTTCCTCACTGTATTTTTCCAGTTCATCCTTGTTAAAGGATCCATATAAATCTTGATCAGTCATAATAATTTTAGAGTTAATTTTTTGAAGTGTCTTATCAATAGTTTTAATCAAGCCTTTGAGACGTTTTTGCTTTAACTCAATCAAATTTCGCTGATCCAGCAGGGCATTTTGGAGATCAAATCCTGGTGCCTGCATAATTCTGCTAATTTCTTCCAAAGAGAATTCCAGCTCGCGGAAAAATAAAATCTGTTGAAGTTGCAAAAGCTCTTCTTCTCCATATTGCCTATATCCATTGGTCTGCATACGCTTTGGTTTGAGCAAACCAATCTGATCATAATGATGCAGTGTGCGCACACTGACACCAGCCAGCTTGGCCAATTGATTTACGGTATAGAGTTTCATAAGCTCTTTAATTAACTATCAACAGTAACATAAACTATAACGTAACGTCAGGGTCAATTCAAAATTAAAAAGATTGACTTAAATCGCAAAAAAGCCCATATCTTAAACATCCAAGAATAACAACTCCCACATGACCACTCATCAAACCAGTTCAAAAAAATCCAAAATCGCTTATTGGATTTCCACCATTTTTATTTTTCTTTTTGAAGGAGTAATGCCGGCACTGACTTTTAATACTCCCCTGGCTATTGAAGGCATTAGCCACCTCGGTTATCCCGATTATTTCCGTATTATGCTGACCGTTTTCAATGTACTTGGTGCACTTGGCCTGGTTTTACCAAATATCCCAGCCCGCTTCAAAGAATGGGCCTACACCGGTTTCGGCATCGTTTTCATTTCAGCTTTCGTTTCCCATGGCTCAGTAGATGGCTGGACCAATCCCATGACTTTCTTCCCGGCAGTTGTCTTTCTGATACTTATCATCTCCTATCTCAGCTACCATAAATTAAATAAAAAAAACTAAATCAATTTTCATGAAAAAAACCAACACCAATCCAACCTCCTCCGCCTCCCGACCGTCAACCATGCGCCCGATCACAGCCAGTTCAGATCTTTCCCGTCAATTGGCTATATTGACCAAAGAATTACGTACTTCCAATTCTTTCAAACAAAAAGTCATTGGCGCTTTGATTACTGGTTTCGGCACAGTAATCGGTGCGACCGTCTTGGTAGCTTTACTGATTTTCCTGCTCACTCAATTGGCCAGTATCGAAATGATTCGTCCAATGGTTCAAAGTATAGTAGAAATAGTTCAAACATCACCTAAATAAATCTCCATGCAACCTCGTCTCACCTGTGTCACACTGGGCATTTCCGATTTGGCCCGTTCACTGGAATTTTACCGGGATAAGTTAGGCTGGCCCACCCAGTCAAAAGTTGAGGACGGAGTTTTATTTTTTCAAATGAATGGTTTGATACTCTCCTTTTTCCCACGTGAAGAATTAGCAAAAGATGCCAATGTAGACCCACGTGGCGCCGGCTTCTACGCTTTCACTCTTGCCCACAATGTTAACAGCGCAGCCGAAGTCGATCAGGTAATGGCCGACGCCGAACGTGCCGGCGCCACCATTCGCAAACCCGCCCAAAAAACTTTTTGGGGTGGCTACAGCGGTTATTTTTCTGACCCCGATGGCTTTCTCTGGGAAGTCGCCCACAATCCTTTTTGGAAAATGGATGAAAAAGGTGGAGTGTCACTTACCTAAAACTGCTTTCTTTTATGCGTATCATTCTCGCCTCTCAATCACCTTTCCGCAAACATGCCCTGGAAGTATTAGGACTCGCTTATGAAACTTTGCCCAGCAATATTGACGAATCCGCCATCCGTCATACAGACCCTTCACAATTGGCTCTTCTGCTTTCGCAGGCCAAAGCCCGGAAAATTGGTGAAACAGAAAAGAACGCCATTATCATCGCCGCTGATCTTTTCGTTGTACATCAGGGAAAAATTATTGAAAAACCCCGGGACGAAGCGGATGCCCAAAACATGCTCAAAAACTTTTCCAACCAGTCTTTTCAGATCATCAGCGGTTTAGCCGTTTACAATAGCGAGACTGACCAGCTCCATTCCTCAGCAGACAGCTGTCAGGTCAAATTCCGCGAACTCACTGATTTCGAAATCGCTGACTACATCGCCCGCTTCCCCGCCCTCAAATGCGCCGGCGCCTTCGAAGCAGACGGCCTCCTCCGCTTTGCCGAACACATCGAAGGCAATTACAATTTCAAAGCCGGTTTAGCCGTAAACAAATTAATCGAATTCCTCAGAATAAATAGTATTAAAGTTTAACACCCATGAAAAAATTCACTCTCTTTTTATCCAACGCTCTGATTCTTTCAGCCTGCACAATATTTCTCACCGCCTGCAATTTCGTCGGTTCCGGACCGGCAGAAACACCATTAACTCCAGAAAATCCATCCACAAATCCTTCATCCAATCCCAATAATTCCATGGAAAATCCTACCACTAAACCCCAACCCACCACTCAGGCCGCCCAACAGGTAATTCAGGGTAACAATCAATTTGCTCTCGACCTTTATAAGCGCTACGAAAGCACCGCCGCAAATATTTTCTTTTCTCCTTACAGCATTTCTACCGCTTTCGCCATGAGCTATGAAGGCGCCCGCTCCAGCACCGCGGATCAAATTCAGCAGACTCTCCATTTCCCCTCCGACCGTTCCACTCTTCAAGAGGGCTCACTAACTTTAAATAGCCAGATCAATCAGCCCAATCAAAAGTATCAGCTCAGCACTGCCAATGCTTTATGGGCCGAAAAAACCTATCCATTCACTCAGGAATATCTCGATAACACCGAGAAATATTATCAGGGCAAAACCACCAATCTCGATTTCGTTAATGCCACTGAAACTTCCCGTCAAACCATCAATGACTGGGTTGCCCAGCAGACCAAAGACAAAATTAAAGATTTAATTCCTGAAGGCTCAATTGACAAACTCACCCGCTTGGTCATTACCAATGCCGTTTATTTCAAAGGCGATTGGGTTAAACAATTTGATCCGGAATTAACCAGAGATGAACAATTTGTCACCAGCCCCACCGATTTTGTCATGGCCAAAATGATGCGTGCCACCAACGAAGAAGCCACCTTCAACTATGCCGAAAGCGACGATATGCAAATTATCGAGTTGCCTTATTCTGGCGACGATCTCTCCATGCTTATCCTACTCCCCAAAAATACTGACGAAACCAATAATCTCCAGGCACTGGAAAAAAATCTTACTCTCGATCAGCTCAATAACTGGAAAAACGCTCTGCAAAACAAACGGGTGCTTCTCTATTTACCCAAATTCAAATTGGAAACTACTTATATGCTGGCCGAGGATTTAATGGCCATGGGTATGGTTGATGCCTTTAGTTCCGACGCCGATTTCTCCGGCATGACCGGCTTCAAAGACTTGAATATCAGCGCTGTCATTCATAAAGCTTTTGTCGAAGTGAATGAAGAAGGCACCGAAGCCGCCGCTGCCACTGCCATCATCCAAAGAGCCGGCTCAGCCATTAGCAATGCTCCAGTTATTCCAACTTTCCGTGCCGACCATCCTTTCATTTTCATTATTCAGCAAAAGGAAAATGGCAACATCCTCTTCATGGGCAGAGTCACCAATCCCTCTATTTAGCCTCCGCTAAATCTGCTTTTGTTAATCCGCTCAATTATTTTGCTCTATGCCCAAAATCCTCATCTTCCTGATCGGCATCAGCAGCTTCTTTAGTCGCATGAACACGTCCATCCAGATGATTGGCCGGAGCATAAACAGTATAAATTTTTAAAGGTTCCTCCCCATTATTGATAAAGTTGTGCTTTTCCCCGGGAGTGATTACATACACATCCCCTGCTTTCACTTCGGATTCCACTCCATCAATCACAGCTTTACCTTTACCACTGAGAAAAATCAGCGTCTGTTCCGTGCCTTCATGGGTCTCTGCACCTATTTCTACTCCTGGCAGCAAAGACATTACCACCAACTGACTTTTCTTCCCCGTAAACACCACCTTTCTAAAATTTTCATTTTCCCTGGTTACCTCAATTATATTTGTATGAAATGCCATAATAATTTTTGTTAATGTATTGCTCATTATACTAAACCCAAAAACAAAAAGCATCTTCAGATTAAGTTTACAAATTTTTCAGCCCCGCTTAATCTACAAATAACAAAATCCCTTCATGATCCCCATGCCCATCCGCCTCGCCACCAAAAATGACCTCCCCGCTCTCTATGAACTGGGTTTGCAAACTCCAGAAATTCAGGTTAGTGCCAATGAACCCTTTATGGACAGAGACGAATTCCTGGGTTCTCTTGACCGCACTGAAAACTTTTTTCTGATTGACGAAGTAGATGGTCAAATCGCCGGTTTTCTGATGGCCAATACACGCGATCAGGACGTAGCCTATGCCCACAAATATGCCTGTATTGTTTATCTGGTAGTAAAAACCGAGTTCCGTGGTCATGGCCTGGCCAAAGAACTTTACTCTGAAGCCGAAAAATTACTAAAAGAACGAGGTATGACTCATATTTACTGCTGGGCCAACCTGGAAAGTGGCATTATTCCTTTTATGGAAAAACAGGGTTTTCAAAAAGGCCATCAATATATCTGGATGGACAAAAAACTTTAAAAAAATCGTTTCCACACCTTCGCCCTCATTCCGCCACTCCTCCCACCCGCTCCACTCGCCTTCACCCACTCAATAGACTAGTAAAGAAAGATAATTTATAATTCGACAGTCTATTAACCAGTTCATCATGAATCCTGCCAATGGTCCGGCACGCTTCACCATTCCTTCTATTGTTTGGGTATTATTGATTCCACTGGGCATTGTTGTCATAATTGGAGGAATTATTCTTGGTTTTCAGGCTATTGCCACCATCGAAGGTGTGGCTTCAATCATTATGATTATTGCCGGATTTTTTGTTTTTCGCGGACTGGCCACTGACAACGGACAGAACGGAAAAAGCAGTGACAATCAATTATTTCTTGGCTTGGCTATCGGTTTTTATGCTTTAATGGGAATGGCCATTGATCAGCCTGGCAACTTTATTTTCAACAAACCTGTAGAAATGTTTTTCTGCCCGCCTGGTACAGCTATTTATCGTGATGTAGATGTAAATCACTATTTGCCTGGCGAGACGACCATTACTCAGAATTATCAGTGTTTCGATTCCAATGGCAATATAGCCAAGCAAATCGACATGTGGCCCTTAATTGTCATACGTTTTGTCGAATATGTATTAATGGGTTATCTGCTTTATTTTTTGGGTAAATTAATGATCAGCAGAAAGCTTCGTCCTCAAAATCCTAACTCCGGGCAATCCCATCATGGCCAATAAATCTTTTTTGCATAAATTAATTCGCAAGGCCAAACCCAAACAGCCCAAAACTCATTTGGCCAATCGTAAAGGTACCAGCAAATTTCTTCGCGGCCTTGACCCTGAGCGTTATTATGTCTATCGCCGGCTAATTGTTTCCAGTGGAAATCTACCCGCTATTCTGATTATGGCTGGCCTTTTTGCTATACCAATTTACTGGACTTTGTACGGTTCCTGGACCTGGGCATTTTTAATTCAAAGTATATTAATTGTTCTGGGTCTGATTGCCACATTTCACCTTTTAATTTACCTGCATTATCTATTTTTCTTCCGCAACTGGCGCCAGCATTTAAAATTCTCTTTGGACGGTTGGGAAAAACTGGTGAACCACGATAAATTTTATTGCGATTTATGCTGGCATCACACCACCATCAAAATCTCTTCTCTCAGCATCGATCCGGAAGAATTGAAAGGACTGGAAGCCGCTCTTAAAATCTTCTGCGATAAAGCTAATAAAAGATTCTATACCCGTGATCAAAGTGCTGACGACGCTCCCCTTTTTGACCTTCGTAAAGAATGGACCATCACCAACCATTCTCCTCTCACAGCAGAAGGCAGCAGCACTCCAGAAATAATTAATCTCTTACGCCGGCATTTATTAGGCAATTTCAACACTCTGGCCAAAACCTGCCCGGGACTAATTGATCAAATCTCCCTGGAAATTTCCAATCAATATCAGGAAGTTGATATTTACATCGAAACCAGTGGCGCCTAAACCACGCTTCAGATAAATTCAAAACTTCAGATCAAAATCCGGCCATCGCTCTATGCTACTTGCTTTACAGCTTTCTCAAGGGTATAATCACCCCTCATTTTTATATTTATGCAAGTAGGCAAAACCCCACTTAGAGCAATTCCTTCTTTACGCAAATTATACGGACTTCCCAAACTTTACATCAAAGATGAAAGTGCCAACCCTACCGGCACCTGGAAAGACCGTCGTTCAGAATTAATTGTCAAATCTGCCAAAGCCAAAGGTTGCCATCATCTGGCCCTAATCTCTATGGGCAACTCAGCCTATTCACTTGCCCATGCTGTCCGTTATGATGGTGAAATTGCCAAACAAACCAGAATTCAGGTCTCCGCCATTCTGCCACTCAATATTTCCCCCAACATAGTCAGAGAAATCGAACGTCTGGGAGCCCGCACTATTCGCACTGATCTGAGCCAGCCACTTTCTGCACATCAGGTAGTACATCTGACCCGTCGGGACAGCAAAGATTTACCGATGATAGTAACTAATCATTATCATGCGGCCTACAGTACTCTGCTGGACGAAATCATTGAAGACCTTGGACCCGAAAACCCTCCCGACACCGTAATTTGTCCCATTGGTTCAGGCGAAGCTTTTAACGGTTTATACGAAGCGGATATTGCCAGACAACGCGCTCTTTATGCCGACCCCATCCATATTTATGGAGTAAATCCTTATTCCAGAACCAGCTTGGCCGACAAATTGGTGGGTTTTGAATTCTCACCCTATGCTCAGCTCTGGAGTATTTTACCCGGATTCAAAAAGAGAATTATTCGTATCAACGAAGATCCGATTGCTCCCACTCACAAAATCGTCACCAAACATATGCTGGCTGAACCATCAGCTTCCATTGCCTTTTGTGGCTTGAGTATTCTTAAACCAAATCCGGATAAAACTGTTGTTATCATCAACTCCGGTCTGGGTGTCGGAGCCTAGAGCACTGAAAGAATTTCGCCAGATCAAAAGTTTTTGCCTAGACTATCTCCCCCTGAGAAGGATAGAATGCTTATGAATAAAGAAGCAACACTTCATAGCTTCCATGCAATCCAAAGCCAAAACCGTTACTGAGTACTTGAAAGAAGTCCCCTCTGACCGACTCGACACCCTTCTGGAAATCCGCGACCTCTGCCTTCAAAATCTCAATGGTTTTCAGGAATCCATGCAATACGGTATGCCCACCTATTCCCGCAACAATGTTGCAGCTTTTTCCTGGAATTCCCAGAAAAATTATATGTCCCTTTATGTCAGCTGCGACCCGAAACTGGTCGATCCTTTCAAACCCCGCCTCAAAAAAGCTGATATCGGCAAATCCTGCATTCGTTTCCGCAAACCTGAAGACATCGACTTTGATACAGTCCGCGACATTCTCATTTCCATCAAGTCGTCCTAATGTACTGGTCAGACTATTTTGAAAAAACCAAAACTAAAACCGTTTCGCCTTTACTTGAACAGGCTTATTTACTGGCACCGGCGCGCGACAGCGCGCTGGATTTGGGTGCGGGAGCACTGATTGATACCAAATTCCTGCTCTCTGTAGGTTTCCAGACAGTAACGGCCGTAGACGCTGATCCTGCCATCAAGAAGTACGCCCGTGGTTTCACTACCAATCAGCTCAAATTCAAAATTGCTGCTTTTGAAAATGTCGCACTGGGAACCAACTGCTATGATTTTATCCTCGCCAATTTCAGTTTACCATTCACCTCTCCTCCTCATTTACCCAGGGTTTTTTCCGGAATTATAAAATCTCTCAAACCTGAGGGCATTTTTGCCGGAAATTTTTTCGGACCAAAAGACAGCTGGGCCAAAAAAGAAAAACACCTAACCTTCCTAAATCTCGACCAGGTCCATGAGCTGATCAGGCCACTGAAAATAATCCATTTTCAGGAAAAAGAATGGGACGGCAGCACAATTGACGGCCAATCCAAGCACTGGCATACTTTCGATATAATCGCTCAAAAACCCAAACATAAACATGACTGAAGACTTTCTTCTCCAACTTCCCAAAGCTGAATTACATCTGCATATTGAAGGTACATACGAACCGGAATTAATGTTCAAGATTGCTGAACGCAATGGCATTTCTTTACCTTATGCCTCCGTTGAAGATTTACGCCAGGCCTATAACTTCAAAAATCTCCAGGAATTCCTCGATATCTACTATCAGGGTGCTGCAACCCTCATGCAACCTCAGGATTTTTATGATTTAGCCTGGGCTTATTTCCATAAAGCCCACGCCCAGGGTGTTGTCCACGCTGAAATATTTTTTGACCCGCAAACCCACACCGATCGCAATATACCTTTTGCTTCAATTATTAACGGATTTCATCAGGCCTGCCTGGATGCCCAAAAAGTTTTCGGCATTTCTTCCAAATTAATCATGTGTTTCCTACGTCATTTACCTGAATCCTCTGCTCTCGCCACCTTGGAACAGGCCATTCCCCATCGTGACAAAATTGTTGCAGTCGGACTGGATTCCTCTGAAGTCGGTCATCCACCACACGACTTCGTCAATGTCTTTGCCAAAGCCCGCGAAGCGGGCTTCCTGACCGTGGCCCATGCCGGTGAAGAAGGCCCAGCCGAATATGTCTGGGAAGCTTTGGATCTTTTAAAAGTCTCCCGCATCGACCATGGTAATCATTCTCTGGATGATCAGAAATTAATCGCCGAAATTGCCGCCAGAAAAATTCCTCTGACAGTTTGCCCACTTTCCAATCAAAAATTACAGGTTTGCCCGGATTTAACCAAACATCCTCTGCGTCAAATGCTGGAAAGCGGATTAATTGCCACCATCAACTCCGACGACCCCGCCTATTTTGGCGGATACATCGGCGACAATTATATCGCCATTCAAAAGGCTCTTGATTTGACCGAAGAAGAAGTTCTTACCCTGGCCCGCAACTCCGTTCAGGCTAGTTTTCTGACAGCCGCAGAAAAAGAAAATCTCCTCACCAAAATCACTGAATTCATCTTAAAAAACTCCTAATCCCATGCACCGTAACTGGCTCAAGCAAAAATTGGAAAATTATCAGCCCACCAGCCCCAAAGAAGCTGAATCTTTGGTAAAGATTCTGGATTTGCTGGAACATCATCCCCAATGTTTTGACCGCTCTTATTACACGCCTGGCCATATCACCGCTTCTGCCTGGATTGTCAACCAAGATCGCACCAAAGTTCTCCTTCATAAACATCGCAAATTCAACAAATGGTTACAGCTGGGCGGACACTCAGACAGTCATCCACTGACCAATGAAGTTGCCCTGCGTGAAGCTGAAGAAGAATCCGGTCTTCAATCCGTCAAACTGGTT
>JADLFY010000070.1 GCA_020849575.1 Candidatus Peregrinibacteria bacterium | reverse complement strand
CAACAGTCCTCCAACCTGCAAATCCACCAGCTCTTTATAAATACCCTGTTCTGTTTTCAGTGCACCATGTTTACCCTGCTGAACAACTTTGCCTTTATCCATCACCACAATTTTATCAGCATGTATAACTGTAGAAAGTCTATGAGCAATCACAATGGAAGTACGTCCCTGCATCACTCTGTCCAAAGCCTGCTGAATAATTCTTTCATTCTTGGAATCCAAAGCTGAAGTCGCTTCATCCAAAATCAAAATCGGGGGATTTTTCAAAATCACTCTGGCAATGGCCACACGTTGTTTTTCGCCACCGGACAATTTCAAACCACGTTCACCTACTACGGTTTTGTACCCATCCGGCAAAGATATAATGAAATCATGAATATTGGCCTGTTTGGCAGCTTCATAAACTTCAGTCTTTTTCACCTTTGGATTGGCATAGGCAATATTATTGTAAATAGTATCATTGAATAAAGTATTTTCCTGCATCACCACACCAATATTGGCCCGCAAAGATTCCTGTGTAACCTGGGAAATATCCTGTCCATCAATCAAAATCCGGCCTTTATGTAAATCATAAAAACGATTGATGAGAGATGTCACAGTAGACTTGCCCGCACCGGAATGTCCCACCAGCGCAGTCATTTGGCCGGCTTCAAAAACCAGATTCACATTATCAATCACCCCAATATCTTTATACTTAAATGTCACTCCTGTCATCTCCACTTTCCCCTCAGTCACTTTCAATTTAGCCGCTCCCTCTACATTAACTATTTTGAGTGGTCTATCCATAATTTCACGGGCTTCTTCCAATTTAACCAGATCATGTTGTATACCTCTAATCGAATTTCCCAAAGCAAAAACAGGCGCATAAAGATAATTCTGAAAAAGTACAAACATGGTTAATTCACCCAAACTCAATTGTCCTTTCCACATAAGATAAACCCCCACTGCTACCACCAAAATCCTCTGTAAAGTTCTGAACATATTTTGTAAAACATCCAACCTGCCCCAGCCCACAGAAGCCTTTTCCTGCAAATCAGTATATTTCTTCATGCTCGAAGTAACACGATTGCGTTCATAATCTTCTTTGGCAAAGCTCTTGACCACCATAATATTAGCTGCCGCATCATAAGCCCTGCCCAAAACCTTGGTAAAAATATTATTGGATTCTTCCTGATATTTATAAGTTGTTTTTGCTCCAAAAATAAAAATATAAATACATAAAGGATAAAAAATCATTGTCACCGCTGTCATCTGCCAATTAACCGTCAAAGCCCAAAATAAAACGAAAATTCCCAATATAAGCTGGGGAGCCTGATTAACCACTATATTGAGAGTCATCCCCCATAAACCATCTGTACCACGATCAATTTTTTTCATCATTTCACCACTTTTTTTCTCCAGATGATAAGCCATATCAAGATGCATCACCTTACGCATGGCATCGTCAAAATACTGCTTATCCATTTGAGGCATTTTCCGGCCAAAGACAGTTCTGATCCAGACAATAATACTCAGACTGATCAGAGTGGCAACCGCCCACCAGACTATATACCAGCTGATCATCTGGAAATCGACCATCCCACCCGTTCCAATCTTCCCCACCTCGTCAAAAACCAGCCGAAAAACGTATGGTTCAGCCAATTGCGCCAAAATCATCACTATCCAAAGCGGCCACAAAAACCATAGCTTTTTAAATAGTATATTGCCTGCATATTTCCAATAAAATCTAATTGTCGACGAAAAATCCTTAGGAGCTAATTTCCTCTTCATTATAACGTTTTACCTATATAAATTGTGGGGCCTTGAGTAAAGCCATTCTAAAACAACCATTAAACATTTGCAAATCCTCAATTTTATATTATGATACGCGGGCAATAGCTGGAATTCATCAGATTTTCCGGCCATTGGGAATCCGCAATAAATCATTGAAATCTGCAGATGACGAAGCAATGAATCATCAATAGCAAATTTAATTAAAATTTAAGTTTGAGTTTATTGCTAGGAAACAAAGATTTTTTGAGAAGACAGTGCGAACAGCACGGCGACGAAAAAAATCTGCAGATTACAAAGCAATAAGCCAAAATTAATTTTAAGAGCCCGTAGCTCAGCTGGATAGAGCGTTGGTTTGCGGAGCCAAAGGTCGCGCGTTCGACTCGCGCCGGGCTCACCATTTAATTAGAAAGTTCAATCACTTTATTGATACCGATTTTATCGGTGAAATATTTGTCATGGGAAACTATCACCAGGGCAATATCCTGTTCCAACAGGAATTTTTCCAATTCTTCCCGTACAAAAATATCCAGATGATTGGTCGGCTCATCAAGTATCAGCAAATCCGGCTTATTGGTCAGCATTATGGCTAATTCCAAACGACGTTTTTGACCATAACTGAGATATTTGACTTTGGTTTCCATCATCTCGGCTGGAAATAAATAATTGGCCAAAATTGAACGGACATGAGTGTATTCAATTTGCGTTCGGCTATCAAATTCGTCCAATACCGTGCTCTCCTCATTCAGCTGGGTAAATTGCTTTAAATAACCAAATTTCATCCCGTCTCTGCGAGTAACTGTACCTTCAAAATCCTTGTCTTCACCTGCCAGAATATGCAGCAAAGTGGTTTTACCGGAGCCATTGGGACCTTTGATCCAAACTCTTTCGCCATGTTGCACTTTGAATTCCAAATTAACCAATAATTTCTTTTCTTCAAAAGTTTTACCCTGCAATTTAACCGCAATTACAGTCCCCTT
>JADLFY010000069.1 GCA_020849575.1 Candidatus Peregrinibacteria bacterium | reverse complement strand
GAGTATCAGTTAGGCTTTAAAACAGGGCAATGATCAGTTGCCTTGAGATTTGATTTAAGCCTTTCTGAATACTTTTCTGACAGCCTAGCGCAAGTATAGGCATATATTTAGTAATGTCAAAAATTTACCAAGATTGACTATGCGGTATTCGAAAAATGTTGTGAAATTACTTACTGAGGAGGGGGAGTGGGTCGAGTTTGGCGGCTTTTTGAGCTGGTAAATAACTGAAAACCAGGGAGGTTAAGAGAGCGGTAAGAATGGTGATTAAAATATTGGTTGGAGAAAATAGAATTAATTGCTCGGGTTTATTGATGATATTTTGGAAATTGGTGCTGAACCAGAAATTACCTATTCTGCTCAGAATAAATCCTATAATTGTACTGATAGTTGCGGCGATGGCTGAAAGCATTAGTGCTTCGATCAGAAATAATCTGCCGATGCGATTTTGGGTGAAACCCAGGGCTTTCAGGATGGCGATTTCTTTTTGTTTCTCGGCGATTTTGGCAATTAGTGTGGAGGCCAGCATAAGACCAGCCATCAAGAGTATTAGTCCGAATAAAGCGCTGAGTACCAGATTGACAGTTAGAAAATAGGAATTTAATTTTTCTATTTCGTTGGCTGTGGTATTTGTTTCCAGGCCCATTGCTTCGATTTCCTGTCGGGTTTGATTTAATTGATCAAGTCTTTTGACATTGACGGTGAGATCCAGGTAATTGGTCTGATTCTGATCCAGGTATTGACGATTTAGTTTTTCTACTATTTCCAGAGGGAGGGTGACTCCGATTAATTTGGCGTTGGTTGAGAATCCAACTACTTTGGCCTGAAGTGAAATGGGAGTTTGGTTGGAATCTGGATAAAAAGTGGACTGATTGAGCAGGATGATAATGTCAGTACCAAGAATATTTTGCGGAGTGATTTCCGGTAAATTATTGGTTTTGGCAAAAGAAAGATTATAAAGATCGAGAATTTTGGTGGAAATAATTACGGGGATGGTTTGATTATTGGTGTCTGTCCATTTTTCCGGAGCAACTCCACTGTCTTTGATTTCAGCATAACTGGCACCAAAAATCAGGGTGTCGGTTTGAAGCCATTTGCCAAATATGCCAACCTGGAGAGAGGAAATACCTTTAATAGTGTTTTGGGGAAGTACAGATTCTACATTGGGAAGATTGCGGATTTTTTCAAACTGTTCAGGAGTAATTTCGGTGGCATTGAGGAAATTGGTGGGGTTGAGAGAGAGTTTGCGGCCTTTGGCCTGAACTTCGATTTGATTGAGATTGTTAGAAGAGAGAATGTTGTGGCGGAAATAATTTTCCAAGCCGGAGATAAGTCCGAGAAAAACTGCTAGAATGGTTAAACCGATAGTAAAGGTGATAATAGTCAAAAGAGGTCTGGCTGGTTTGTTTCTCCAATTTGTAAGAATTAATTTGAAAAGCATTATTTGATTTGTCCGTCAGTTATTTTGATGATTCGATCGGCTAGTTTGGCCAGATGTTCATCGTGAGTTACTACTATTAAAGTGATATTTTCCTGTTTGGCGATTTTGGTCAGTAACTGAATAATCTGTTGGCCGGTTTTACTGTCCAGATTGCCAGTGGGTTCGTCAGCCAGAATAATTTTGGGCTGATTGATCAGGGCTCGACCAATAGCGGTTCGTTGTTTTTGTCCTCCGGAGATTTGAGCTGGACGATGATGTGCACGTTCTTCCAGACCCAGTTCGGCCAGTAATTTCAAAACACGATCATGTTGTTCTTTAGTGAGCCCGGCTTTGCTGGAGCCGATTAAGAGGGGAAGGGCAATATTTTCAAAAACAGATAATTCTTCCAGTAAAAGAAAATCCTGAAAAATAAAACCGATTTGCTGATTGCGAATGGTGGCCAGTTTTTTTTCAGAAAAACTTTTGGTTTTGTGGCCATTCCAGATAACTTCTCCACTGCTGGGTTGGTCAAGCAGGCCAAGCAAATGAAGTAAAGTGGATTTGCCGGAACCAGAGGCTCCAACTATGGCAATGAATTCGCCTTTTTGAATTTCCAGGCTGACATTATTAAGTGCCAAAACCTGATTTTGGTTGAGTGAGTAAGTTTTATTTACCTGATGCAGTTCTAGAAGTTTACTCACTGGTTGATGCTTTGACAGTCTTGATATTGGTGAAATAGGTGTCGTAGAAATCTTTGAGAGCTTTTAACTCTTTGAGAATTTTGGCATCTTCGCCCAGAGCCAGGAATTTGGAATTGATTTTGATAGAGATCGTTCCAGGAAAACCGTCCTGTTTGAGCTTAGTCAGAAAACTCTCGATAGGTAAAATACCTGATTCAGGGGTGCTGTAAGGAACGCCGTTTTTTACATTGCTGAGATGAACATGGACCAGATAGGGCTTGAGTGCTTTGTAGGTTCGGATCAAGTCATCTTTTCTGGTAGCGACGCGGGTAGTGTCGATACAAACGTGTTTGAACTTTTTCAAATCAACTACATTAGCCATGGAATGTTCGGGAATAATACCAAGGAAAGTTTCGGATGGAGCATTTTCCAGAGCGATGGAAATATTTTCTTTTTGACGGATTTTAGGAATTTCATTTTTTAACCAGCTGGCATATTTGAAATCAAAAATGCGTGGTGGTTGAATCACAATTACTTTTGTGCCAAGTGTTTTGGCCATGTCTACGGCTGATTCGATTTTCTTGGCTGATCCGGTGATAGGAGTGGAAATTGCCAAAACGGGAATTTGATATTTATCGACCAATTCTTTGATATAGCTTGGGTCCTGAGAATCGAAGTTTTTTGGGTCTATGGTCAGGTCAAGGCCATCAAAACCGGATTTCTTGATGAATTCGAAAATTCTGTTTAATCCATAGCCTCTAAAGCTTTCTGAGCAAATTGCTAACATGTTGTTTGTTTTTGATGTTACTACTGAAATTTTAGCATATTTTAGGCTAAAAGTTTAGGTTTGTGAAATGGCAGCCCTTTATACGGGATTTAATGACTTGACGTATACTATTATATATGGCGTGGCTGGGATTAATTTAAAGAGATTTTTTCCAAACCACCCAGATAAGGCTGTAGCACTTTGGGAATAAGAATGCTGCCGTCAGGTTGTTGATAATTTTCTACTACTGCTACCCAGGTGCGGCCAACCGCCAATCCTGAGCCGTTTAAGGTGTGGACCAGCTGGGTTTTACCTTTGGTGGATTCTCCTTTGTAGCGAATAGCGGCACGGCGAGCCTGGAAATCACTGAACCAGGAACATGAGCTGATTTCGCGATAAGTATTTTGGGAAGGTACCCAGACTTCCAAATCATAAGTTTTGTGTGAGCCGAAACCCATATCGCCACCACAAAGGGTGATACGGCGGTAGGGAAGTTCCAGGGCTTCAAGAATTGCTTCGGCATGACCAGTTAAACGTTCCAATTCTTCTTCAGCCATTTCAGGTGTTGTAAAACTTACCAACTCTACTTTGTGAAATTGGTGCTGACGGATAATGCCCTTGGTATCTTTGCCATAACTGCCGGCTTCGCTGCGGAAGCATGGTGAGAGGGCACAGTAGCGAATAGGGAGTTTGGTAGAGTCGAGAATTTCGTCTCGATGAATGTTGGTAACTGGAACTTCAGCTGTAGGAATTAAATAAAGATTGGTTTCATTGTGAGGAACTTTGAATAGATCTTCTTCAAATTTTGGTAATTGGCCAGTACCGTAAAGGGAGTCGGCATTAACCAGGTAGGGAGGAATTACCTCAGTGTAACCTGCTGCCGTTTGGCGGTCGAGCATGAAAGCGGCTAAAGCTCTTTCTAATTTTGCACCTGCGCCTTTAAAGATGGCAAATCTGGTGCCAGTGATTTTGGTAGCGCGGTCCAAATCGAGTATATCCAGTTTTACTCCGAGATCGACATGGTCCTGTGGATTTTTGATTTCGGGAATTTTGCCCCATTTTTTAACTTCGACATTGTCATGTTCATCTTTTCCTTCTGGAACTGAATCGTGAGGAATGTTGGGAATACCAGCCAGAATGGAATTTTGTTCATGTTC
>JADLFY010000068.1 GCA_020849575.1 Candidatus Peregrinibacteria bacterium | reverse complement strand
CCATTGGTAACACCATCTAAAGTGCTTTCCAAACTGGTCAAAGTGTCCGGACAATCATAATTGCTGTCGCATAGAAATTTGCTAGTCCCACTGGCTTTTCTCCAGGTTTCATAAATACCATCGCTATTGGAATCCTGACCGTTCTTTTTCAAAATTGCCAAAGCATATTCATTAACAGGAGAATCACCAACTAATTTCTTGGCAAAAATAGTTTTACTTCGGCCATCCTTATCAATCAGATAAAGTTCATCGACAGCATAGCTGCTTTGATCAGTACAAGTCAGCCCGCCAAAGCTGTCTTTCGGGCAGAAAGCATTGGAATCAGTAAAAATAGTTTTACCTTTATATGGGTAAATACCGGTATTAATATCCACAGATGGCTTATAAACTACACAATCCTGTCCCTGATATTGAGTTGCATCATTACAGATGGCCCCCAATTGACCCGGGTTGGTGACAATCGAGCCGGCCTTTCCTTTGCCAGGATTATAAAACTGAGCGGCATAACAGCCATACAAATCTCCATATTGATAAGGAGTTCCCGGCTTGGCTTTTTTATTAAAATACTCTTCATAATCCACAGCATTATTCCTGATCGAGCGGGCCATTCTTTCCATCATAAAACGGGCATCTTCATAAATGGCATTCTCCAAAGCCAATCTGCCCTGAATACGGATTATATTAAAGAAAACAGTTATAACCATCATCCCAACTGCACCAAACAAAGAAACCGCCACTAACACTTCTATCAAGGTAAAGCCCCGTTTTTTAGACAATATTTTTTTCATTACTTGTAACGGGTTAGGGAACTGCTCAGACTTACCTGGTGGCGGGTAGGTCCGTCCATCCATTGGACTACCGATGTCACCTGCATCAGATCACCATTACTTTCCTCCGGTGCAGCCGGATCAGACAAAGCCCAGGGAGAAGTATTGGCAATTTTTTTGTAATCAACATAAATTGCCCGATAATAATGGGTATCTTTTACAATTATGGCACTGCCGGATGGAGCATTACTTCCAACCAAATCCAAATCATTATTATTGGTACCATCATCATCAGAATCAGCAGTTGGATCAGCATCCCAATAAGAAAGTCTATAACTGCTTTCGGTCCCGCCAATGCCGTCATTCAATTCCAAAACCGAAGTTACTTTGTTACTCAGTGTTCCACCCAGAGCATAGCCGCTTCCTGTTCCTCCATCATTGGTAGAAATTACATTGCCAGTTGAACATGCTACAGCTTCTGGTCTCATGTGCCAGCAACCCTGGGTATCAGAACTGAATTTAATCCAGTTGGTATCTCTGGTATTTCTCATGAATTCAATTCCTTCCTGAGCCATATTCAGAGCAGTCAGTAAATCTTTATTAAAAATATTTGCTTTAATCGCACTCAAAATCAAACTGGTTGCAGTTGCAGATCCTATGGTAATCACCACCAGGGCAATAATCACCTCCAGAATAGTTTCTGCTTTACTTTTTTCTTTCAGCCAATTTTTAATTTTATTTATCATCATGAGCAGGCTTCTACTTCAGGTATACCAGCCAATTTATGTATTTTAATTTGTTTACATTGGGCTATTCCACCACTCTCTCTCAGTCTTATTTTCAAAAAAGGATTGGCACTTAAATTTTCAAAAGAAATGTCCGCATAATTTGGCGAATAAAAAATTGACCCACTGGTTTGGGCGGCACCATCATCAACTTCCAATTTTATCGTTGAAGGTAAAGTCAATGTATCCAGAACCAAATCATCTCCCTGCACATAATTTCCACCATTATCAAAGCGGCCTTTTTGGCCTGAGATAGAACCACTCACTGGTGGATTTATATCAGCAAACAATCTGACATTAGCCGATCCGGAAGCTGTATCAAATCTCACTCCATAATTTCCCGGTGTGACGAAGTCCGGTGCGGTACAACTGCCGCCGCTCATCGCACCGCCATTATTACATTTATCATTATCATAATCAGTGAAATCCAATTGCCCTTTACCGGTAATTGCCTGACTTCTGGCATTATTAACCAGACTTTGCAATTTAATAAAATTATTATTAAAAATCTGAAAATCCTGCGACTTGGTCAGGGAATTAATACTCAAACCAAAAACAATCACTATCACAGCCATCACTATGACCAGTTCAATCAGTGTAAATGCTTTTTTGGTTTTTTGCTTTTTAGACATTGGCGATAAGCCGGAAATTTCCCTGTTATCTTAACGGAATAAACTCTATTTCACAACCAGATTCACCAGTTTCCCTTTTACATAAATCTCTTTTACTATTTTACCTTCGGCCAACCAGTTAGCCACATTCTCATCAGCCTTGGCTTTTTCCAAAACCTCTTTTTCCTCAGCCTCAGCTGCTACCAGAATTTCTCCGCGCAATTTACCATTCACCTGAATAACAATTTTAATTTCATTTTCTACCAGATATTTTTCTTCAAACTTTGGCCACTGCGCTTTGAAAACAGAATCCTGACCACCAAGCAATTGCCACATTTCCTCAGCTATATGAGGCGCAAATGGAGCCAGCGTTAATACAAAATTTCTCCAGATAACCTCAGCCTGCGCTCCCAGTTCCAGATCTTTTACTTCATTCACAAAAATCATTAGCTGGGCCACTGCTGTATTGAATTTAAATTCCTGAATATCTTCCTCAGTTTTTTTGATGGTTTTGTGAAGTAAATTCAAAGCTTTATCCAAACTCTTTTGATCCACCTCGCCCGAGTCTTTTTTCCCGGCAACATTTTCCACAGCAGCAAAAGCTCTTTCCAAAAATCTGGCCACTCCCACCAAGCCATTGGTACTCCAGCTTACAGCCTGGTCAAAAGGCCCCATAAACATTTCATAAACCCTCAAAGTATCAGCACCATATTGGGCCACCACATCATCAGGATTAATAACATTACCCCAGCGTTTACTCATTTTTCTGGCATCTTCTCCCATAATCAGTCCTACATGCTGCAATCGGACAAACGGTTCATCATGACTTACATACCCCTGATCAAATAAAAATTTATGCCAAAACCTGGCATAAATCAGATGGCGCGTCGCATGCTCCGCGCCCCCCACATAAAAATCCACTGGCGACCAATATTTTTCCAGTTTTTTATCCACCATTGCAGAATTATTGTGTGGATCAATATAACGTAAATAATACCAGGAAGATCCCGCCCATTGAGGCATCGTATTGGTTTCGCGTTTACCAGGCCCCTGACATTTCGGACATTTGGTATTTACCCAGTTTTCCATTTTAGCGAGAGGGGATTCTCCCGTTCCGCTTGGTTCATATTCATCAACTTCCGGTAAAGTTACTGGCAAATCTTTTTCCGGAACTGCTACCGGTCCACAATCAGCACAGTGAATAATTGGTATTGGCTCACCCCAATATCTTTGACGTGAAAATACCCAATCCTTGATTTTATAATTTACTTTGCCTTCACCATTTTTAGTTTTTTTCAACCAGTCAATCATTTTAGTCCGTGCTTCCGCAGATTTCATCCCGCTAAACTCTCCTGAATCAACCAGCACGCCATCTTCTCCAAAAGGCAATTCTGCTCCACCTTCAATTGATCGTTTAATTGTCAGTTGATATTTATTGGCAAATTCAAAATCTCTTTCATCATGCGCTGGTACTGCCATTACCGCACCGGTGCCATAGGCATTCAAAACATAATCAGCCACATAAACTTCAACTTCCTCACCGTTAAATGGATTAACTGCTTTTATTCCTTCCAATAAAACTCCGGTTTTATCCTTATTCAAATCGGTTCTTTCCAGGTCTGATTTATTTTTTACCTTCTCAGCATAATCAAATACCTGATTCCAATTTTTAATCATTGGACGCAATTCCTCCACCAGGCGATTTTCTGGGGCCAATACCACATAGGTACAGCCAAAAATAGTATCAACCCGCGTAGTAAACACCCGAATTACCTCTGGCGATCCGACAATCTTGAAATCCACCTCTGCTCCTTCGCTTCTGCCAATCCAATTACGCTGCATTTCCTTAATTGCCGTTTCCCAATGTTCCAGTTTATCCAGATCCTCCAGCAGTCTATCGGCATATTCGGTAATTTTCAAAACCCATTGGCGCATCGGCTTTTTCTCCACTGGAGTACCACATCTCTCGCATTTACCATCTTCCAAATCTTCATTAGCCAGTCCGGTTTTATCCACTGGACACCAGTTAATTGGCTCATACGATTCATAGGCCAATCCTGCTTCAAATAATTTGACGAAAATCCATTGGGTCCATTTGTAATAAGAGGGATCAGTAGTATTAATTTCACAATTCCAGTCATAGGTAAAACCAAGCTTTTTCAGTTGTTTTTTGTAAGTAGCCACATTCTGTTCAGTAGAAATTCTCGGATGAACCTTGTTTTTCAGGGCAAAATTTTCTGCTGGAAGTCCAAAGGCATCCCAACCCATTGGATGAAGTACATTAAAGCCCTGCAAGGTCTTCAGCCTGCCAAAAACATCCGTAGCAATATAGCCTTTAGGATGCCCCACATGCAGTCCGGAGCCGGAAGGATAGGGGAACATGTCCAAAATATAGTATTTTGGTTTATTGGTAGCCCTTAAATCGGTTTTATATAATTCCGTTTCTTCCCAGCGTTTTTGCCACTTTTCTTCGATACCGGCAGCTTGATATTTCGGCATATTTATTATATAATATAAGGAAATACTCTCACAAAAAATTGTAAACAAACACTAACATGGCAATTCAAAACGAACAAGATATACACATTATCGCCAATCTGCTCAAATCCATGGAGCTTTTCTCCACTTTGGATGAAAGTGAACATGCCGAAGTGATCAAACACATCACCATGGACTATTTACCATCCAATCACGTCCTTTTCAAAGAAGGTGATCCTGGAAATTCCATGTATATCATCAAATCCGGTATTATCCGTATTTATCATCCTGGTGAAACCCCGAGCTTTGATAAAGTAGTTGCTATGCTTGGTGATGGTGATTTCTTTGGGGAAATGGCTTTGCTCTCTGAAACTACCCGCAATGCCAATGCCATGGTGGTTGAACCCACTCAGCTTTTTATCATCAAGAAAGAAGATTTCCTCAAGCTTATCTCTGAAAACCCTAAAATTGCTGAAAAAATCAGCGCTGAATTTTTGGAAAGAGTTAAAAAGAATACTAGAGAAAAGAACGCCTAATTTTTTGATACATGCTTTTTTTATACTTATTTTTAGGACATTTAATTGCCGACTATTTGCTCCAGCCCCATGCTTTGGTAGCCTGGAAAAATAGATCTTTAGTCGGTGTAGCCGTACATGCTTCTGTACATGTCTTGGTAGAAACCCTGCTTTTGTATCTTTATACCGGTTCTGCTGAGGTTTTTTATCTGGCGCTTTTAATCGGCGTAATGCACTTTATTATTGATTCTCTCAAGGCTTCCCATGATCGTAATAGCAAACACAGCCAATTCACTTATTGGATTGATCAGTGTCTGCATTATTTGTCTTTGATGATCACCCTGATTGTTGCTTCCCATTTCCCTGAATATTTCCATTCCAGAGCCTTTATCCAAGGACCCATTTTAGAACAGCTTTATGTACTGTTTTTCAATCCTTTGCTGGTCAGCTATCTCTGTCTGGTAATTTTCTCCACTTTAACTATCGAATACAGTTTTTATAAAGACAGGCAAAAAACCAAAGGCAAAGTTCCTCCCTTGAATTACAAACACATGATTGAGCGCCTATTGCTCACCACTATCATTTTTCTCGGGCTGATCCTCAGTTTTGTCCCTAGCGTGGGGCTCTATTTCGGAGGTTAAATTCAGAAAAGTAAAAGTCCAGACCGCCACCGCAAAGGTATGTATAATACCATTTAAATAGGCGGCTACCATCACTCCAATAAGTCCCATAATTCCACCCACGGCCAATCCCAGATTGGGTAAATTGTAAATTGTCAGTAAATAAACTATTCCAATTGCCACTACCGGAATCAGCATCACAAATAAAATCTGTATAATAATCCTGACCCCAATAATCAGCATCAAAATAGTCAAGAGCAGGGTTTCTTCCAGATGTTTAACCACCAGATTGGCGCTTTTGGTAATTGAAGTAAATACCCCTTCTCCATCAATCACGATAAAGAACTCTGTATAAGTCAGAAAAACAGCCATAATCAGGGCAGCGATCAGCACCACTATAAAAATTGGCACAATCCACCCTAGTATGGTCCAGCCCAGATTACGCATACTGGTTGCCACTATGGCAAAGATGGAAACCAGACTAAAAGTTTGAACAAACAGTTTATACTCAAATAAAGGTAAAAAAGATAACAGCCCAAAAGTCACTCCTTTTCGTCCGGAAACCTGCTGTCCATTTCTGCGCCTGGCTATTAATTGAATTAATCCTCCCTGACAGATAACCGGCACAAAGAAATAACAAATAGCCAAAATTATGGCCACCACAATTAGTGGAATAATCAGTCCCCGGTGATTTCTCAGAAATTCCAGTACATTATTAAAAACCAGAGACAAAAAACTTTGATGCCAGTTCTGAAACAGCTTGGAGGAGACAAAAGCGTAGTATTGATAAATAATATAGGCAATGCCAATCAAAGTAGTAAAGAAAGCCGGTATAGCACCATACCAAAAGACGATTTTTTTATTGTCTTGGGTAAATTGCCATGCTTCTGCTACTATTTGTCTATAATTCATGTGTTTTTGCTACAGCCGCATCTACTTTTAGCACAGTTAGATTTTCTTGCCAATGCCTAGGCAATCTGCTAAATTATAGCTCGCGTATATTAAATTCATTAACTTAACCGTAACTTCGCAATGAAAAGAACTGAAAAGAAAAAGATCATCACGGGGTATGCTGTGCATCCCAAGGACACGGGCTCACCACAAGTCCAGGTCGCGATTCTTACTGAAAGAATCAAGCAACTTTCCAAACATTTGGAAGAACATGCCAAAGACAATCACTCACGTCGTGGACTTTTAATGATGGTAGGTAAGAGAAGAAAATTACTCAACTATCTCAAATTGAATGATAAGGATACTTACGATCAATTAGTAGGTAAACTCGAATTAAAATAAGCTCAAAGCTGTTTAAATTTTCAATCAAAAAAGTCTACGCTCTGTGCAGCTAGGCTTTTTTTACAAACAATTTCCCGAAACGCACGCCAACAATCAATAAATTATTACTAAAACCTAATTAACAATATGGAAAATAAGACTTTTACAATGACTCTCGCCGGTAGAGAGCTGAAAATTGAAACCGGCCTTTTAGCCAATCAATCAACTGGTTCAGTGACAGTGTCGCTGGGAGACACAATCGTGTTTGCCAGTGCTGTAATGGGGGAGGCCCGCGAAGGCACCGATTTCTTCCCGCTGACCGTAGATTTTGAAGAAAAATATTATGCAGCTGGCAAAATCAAAGGTTCACGTTTCATGAAACGTGAGGGACGCCCTTCCGAAAAATCCGTTCTCAACTCCCGTCTGATTGATCGCCCTATCCGTCCACTCTTCCCCAAGAACATGATTAATGATGTTCAATTAATTGTCTCCTGTCTTTCTGCCGATCTTCAGGTAGATCCTTCTACTACTGGTTTAATTGCCGCCTCAGCTGCACTTTGTATTTCTGGAATGCCTTTCCAGGGACCTGTTGCTGGAGTGCGCGTAGGTTTGGTCAACGGTGAGTTAATCATTAATCCTACATACCAACAGGTCACTGAAGGCCAGCTCGATTTGGTGGTAGCCGGTACAGAAGAAGCTATTACTATGGTTGAAGCAGGTGCCAAGGAAGTTGATGATGAAACCATGCTCAAAGCTCTCGACCTGGCTCATGCCGAAATCAAGAAAATTTGCGCATTGCAAAAAGAATTCATGGCTGTTTACAAGCATCCTGATCTGGAAATCACTACCAGTCTTGAAAATCCGGCTTCTCTGGAAGCAGTTCAAAAAGCTGTAACTCAGGAAATGCTCGATGGTGTTAAAGGCACAACCAAAATGGAAGTTAAGAAAAAAATCAAAGAGTTGGAAAAAATGCTCATTGAAAAATACGCTGCTGAAATTGAAGCTGGTACTTTTGGCAAACGTGATCTGAAAGAAGATCTCAATACGCTGATGGAGAAAAACATGCGTAAAAACATTCTGGAAAAAGAAGTACGTCTCGATGGTCGTAAAATTGATCAAATCCGTCCGCTTTCAGTCAAAACATCTTTATTGCCACGCACTCACGGTTCTGCCCTTTTCCAGCGTGGTGAAACACAATCACTCTCTATCACTACCTTAGGAGCTCCTGGTGATTCACTGGTGGTTGATACCATGGATGAAGACTCTGAAAAGCATTATTTCCATCACTACAACTTCCCACCATTCTCAGTAGGAGAAGCTAGGCCGCTGCGCGGCCCATCCCGCCGTGATATCGGCCATGGGAATCTCGCTGAGCGTGCTTTGATTCCTGTACTTCCTGCTAAAGAAAAATTCCCTTATACTGTTTGGGTTGTTTCCGAAATTATGTCCTGCAACGGGTCCAGCTCTATGGCTGCCGTTTGTGGTTCATCACTTTCTTTGATGGATGCTGGTGTCCCAATCAGCAAACCGGTTGCTGGTATTGCCATGGGTCTGGTTACTTATGATGGAGATTTGGCCAATGGTTACAAAATTCTCACTGATATTCAGGGCATGGAAGATTTTGCCGGAGATATGGATTTCAAGGTGGCTGGAACACGCGATGGTATTACTGCTTTGCAAATGGACATTAAAGTTAAGGGGCTCTCTGTAGATTTACTTCGTGAAGCCATGGGCCGTGCTCAAAAAGCCCGCAATGAAGTATTGGATGCCATGGATGCTGTTATTTCCACTCCTCGTGCTGAGCTTTCTCCTAATGCTCCTCGCATCACCAGTCTGATGATTGATCCGGAAAAAATTGCTGATGTTATCGGTAAAGGTGGTGAAACCATCAAGAAAATTATTAAGGAAACCGGTGTTGATATCGATATTGAACAAACTGGTTTGGTACTCATCACTGCTACTACTCAGGAAGCTGGTAAAATGGCTGAAGAATGGGTTAAACGTCTTACTTATGAACCACAGGTTGGTGAAATTTTTACCGGTAAAGTTGTCAAAACAACTGAGTTTGGAGCTTTCGTAGAATTCCTTCCTGGTCGTGACGGTTTGGTACATATTTCCGAACTCGATAATAAACGTATTGCCAAAGTGGAAGACGTAGTCAAAGTAGGGGATACTATCAAAGTAAAATTGATTGAAGTTGACTCACAGGGTCGTTACAAACTCTCTCACAAAGCTGTGCTCTAATGTACTCACAATCAAAGCCCTGATTACCAAGTCAGGGCTTTTTTATTTGGGCCCTGGCAATTTTCTCCAACTCATCAAAGTCCTTCTGATTAATTCTGTCCAAACACAAATAAGTTTGTTCAGCCTTATTTTTATCCGCATCAGCAATATAGCTGGCCACTCCAATTACCCTGCCTTCAGCATCAAGCAATGGGCCACCCGAATTACCTTTTTGTATGGCAAAATTTAGCTTTAAAGAAAAAGGATAAAATTCAGTTTCAGCTTCCGCCGTTCTGGCCAATACGCCGTTACCATTCTCCATTCTCCAGCGCAGATTATTGCTTTCACCAACCCAATGCGGCAAAAACATTTTGGTCGACGGTTCAATTTGCTGACTAGAAAAGCTCAGCCTGGGTCTTTTTTTAAATATATCTCTGGGGAAAGCTACCACCACAAAATCTTTACTGCTGGAAAAAGCGGTACTATAAGTTGAATCACTTTCTGGCCAGAATTTTCCGAAACTAACTTTATCTCCAT
>JADLFY010000067.1 GCA_020849575.1 Candidatus Peregrinibacteria bacterium | reverse complement strand
GTCACTAAATGGAATATTAAAGCTTTTGGTAAATATGTAAACAATCTGAGATTAAATGTCATAAAATTATATGCAAAGGCGCTCATTGCGTTATTCCAGCCAAGAAGAAAAAAGCTTAGATTTTAAGTTTGAGCCAGATGGGGGCGTGGTCAGAACCGAGTGTTTGGGAATCAATTTGGGCGTCGATGAGGTTTTTTGCTAATTCCGGGCTGGTAATAAAATAATCGATTCTCCAGCCGACATTCCTTTCACGGGCGCGGGTTTTCATGTCCCACCAGGAATAGGCGGCTTGCTCAGGGTAAAAATGGCGAAAGGTATCAATGAATTTTTTTTCACCTAAAATATGATGAAGCCAGGCTCTTTCGATATTCATGAAACCGGAGGTATTGCGATTTTCATTGGGACGGGCCAAATCAATTTCATTGTGGGCGGTATTGATGTCTCCACAGAAAATTACCGGTTTATCCAATTTGCTTAGATAATTTTCAAAACGATTATAGAAATCAATTTTGTATTCCACTCGGTGCATGCCCTGGCCACCATTGGGGAAATAACCGTTGAAAAAATAAAATTTGTCGAATTCCAGGCCAATCAATCGGCCTTCAGCATTGAGAATGGGATCTTCAAAATCCAGAATAATCTGTTTGGGTTCGAGGCGACTATAGATGGCTACACCTGAATAACCTTTGCGATCACCGGATTTCCAGTAGGATTTATAACCATCAGGATGAAGCAAGGCTTCGGAGAGTTGTTCGGCATGGGATTTGGTTTCCTGAAGGCCAACTATATCGGCACCGGAATTGAGCAGCCAGTTGATAAATCCTTTTTTTTCCTGAGCACGGATGCCATTGACATTCCATGAATATAAAAGCAATTCACTCATGTTTATTTAGCTAAATATTGATAATACCAGCATTTGATTTTTCCGTTGAACAGTTTACGGTTTTTGTCAGCCTGTTGTCCAAATACTTTTTGAAATTCCGGATGTGAAGCCAGAATATAGAGGGAAGTGTGCTGGGTTTTGGCGTAGAGTTTTCCGAGTTCGGCATAAAGTTTTTCTACGGCAGAGATTTCTGAAAGTCTTTCACCGTAGGGAGGATTGGTGATGATGGTGGAATTTTTGATTTCGGCAAAATCCAGATCATGTACGTCGAGCTGTTTTAATTTGATTTGATCAGTTAGTCCGGCGCGTTCAATATTCTGATGGGCAGTATCAATGGTGCGTGGATTGAAATCAGAGCCCTGGAGATTTAAAGGCGTTGGTTGGAGGGCTTCGGCTGCTTCATAACGTAGTTTTTTGATGAGAGCTTTATCGGAATCAGGCCAGCTTTCAAAGGTGAAATTGCGGTTTAGTCCTGGAGCAATGTTTAATCCGATCATGGCGGCTTCAATCAAAATAGTTCCGCTGCCGCAAAATGGATCAATTAAGGGACGGTCGGCTTTCCAATCGGAAAGCAGAATCAGAGCGGCGGCCAGAGTCTCCTTGAGCGGAGCCAGATTGGCTTCGGTGCGGTAACCTCTTTTGTGTAGTGAATCGCCGGTAGTATCCAGACTAAGGGTGCAAATATCTTTATTGAAACGGGCCAGAATGGAATAGGTAGGACCGGTTTCGGGGATTTGCGGAGTAGAATGGCGGGGGAGCAATTTTTTGACTATGGCTTTTTTGACAATACTTTGAATGGAAGGTTCATTGTGCAAAGTTGATTTGCTGGTGGAACAAAGTACTGGAAAAGTGGCATCTTTGGGGATGATGTTATCCCAGTCCAGAGCAGTGGTTGCATCAAAGAGCTGATCAAAAGTTGTGGCTGGAAATTCAGCTAATTTTATTTGGATTCGATCGGCTGTTCTGAGCCAAAGGTTGGCTTTGACCAAATCAGAAAATTCTCCCTGAAAGGTGACCCGTCCATCTTCAGTCTGATCTATCCAAAGTCCCAGAGCTTTTAATTCTTTGAAGACGATTTTTTCTAAACCGAAGGCACAGGTAGCGATGAGTTGCATCTATAAAATTGGGAAATAATGTGCTGGGATTATAATCCGCCCTTCTTAATAATCAAAATTAGTTGGCTGTTAGGTGGCCCCCGCGAGCTGCGTAAGCGGCTCAAGCGGGGGTGATTGAGGTTAGTCCGGTTGAGCATTCTTGATCCGGAAGGCTACATGCCATTCCGGTGCAAGAGGTCCGGGATATCTCTCGATCAGCAGATTGTCCTCCAGCAGTTCGAGTTCGGTCATTCTGACCATTTCTTCCATGTTCTGGTCAGCCATGGGGGCTTCTGCAATCACGTAGAGATCTTCGTAAATGATTTCTCCTTTCTCCTTGTGAAAGCCGAGTTGGCAGGTAGCGGCCGGTGTAGTGGGACGGTTTCGCAACTCATCCAGTCGAAGCGAAGGAATGATGCGCGCTCCCTGACGGATTTCGCCACGCAGGTGCAGAACTCTATTTCCAGTAAAGGCGATCAGATCTCCATGTTGGAGGAGAATTGCCGGGAGGTATTTCTCGGTAGTTGACTGAGGAAAAACAGAAATCGGTGTAATGCTCATGGACTCTCCTTGTTTTGACATCCTGGATTGTGAGCAAAACAACCCTGATGTACGCGAAATCTTTTAGCTAAAATTTTTCATAACTTCAATCGAAATTTCCCTTGTACAGGTTTACAGATTGGAGATTGTTGGCCGACCTTAGCAATCACTTGCATTGAGTGCTAATTGTTATTATAATGTGTGCTGGTTCTGAGCTGATAGTAATTAAGTTTTTTTTATGAATTTCGAAAATTATACAACCAAATCGGCCGAAGCTATTCAGTCAATGATTGATTTGGCTACCAGAGAGCGGCATCAGGTGTTGACGCCCTGGCATTTATTGACGGCTCTGCTCAGCCAAAGTGATGGAATTGTACCTACTTTACTGCAAAAAGCAGAGAATGACCTGGCCATGATTGAAGCCAAGGTAGCGAAAACCATGGCTAATTCTTCACAGGTTCAGGGTAATGCCAATCAGATTTATTTTGATCAGACTTTAAAAAAAGTTTTTGATTCTGCAGAAATAGAAGCTCAAAAATTACATGATGAGTTTATTTCTACTGAACATCTTTTATTGGCTTTACTCGATATTAAAGAAATAGCCCAGACCGTAGGTATGTCCAAACAGGATGTCCTGAAAGTCTTGGCTGGTTTGAGGTCCAATCAGCGTGTAACCAGTAAAGATCCGGAAGGGCAATTCCAGGTTTTGAAAAAATATACTATTGATTATACTGAACTGGCTGCCAAGGGAAAAATAGATCCGGTTATTGGTCGTGATGAGGAAATTCGTCGGGTCATACAGATTTTGGCGCGCAGAAGTAAAAATAATCCGGTTTTGGTTGGTGAGCCTGGTACTGGAAAAACTGCAATTGTCGAAGGCTTGGCCAATAAAATTCTTAATAATGATGTTCCTGATGTCTTGAAAGGAAAACGAATTGTCGGATTGGATTTGGGAGCGCTTTTGGCCGGTACTCAGTATCGTGGTCAATTTGAAGAAAGACTCAAAGCAATTATTAATGAAATCGAAGCTTCAGAAGGACAAATGATTTTTTTCATTGATGAATTGCATACTATTGTGGGAGCAGGGGCAACCGAAGGTGGAGCGGACGCTTCAAATTTGCTTAAGCCGGCTCTGGCCAGAGGTAAATTGCGGGCAGTGGGTGCTACGACTTTGAAAGAATATAGAAAATATATTGAAAAAGATGCGGCTCTGGAAAGACGTTTCCAGCCGGTGATGGTGAATGAACCAAGTGTGCCGGATGCTATTTCTATTCTGCGTGGAATAAAAGAAAAATATGAAGCACATCATGGTGTGAGAATTCGTGATAATGCTATTGTGGCTGCGGTTAATCTGTCCAGCCGTTATATCAGTGACAGATTTTTGCCGGACAAAGCGATTGATTTGATGGATGAAGCTGCTTCAGTGCTGAAAATTGAAATTGATTCCAAGCCGACTGAGCTGGATGTCCTGCATAGAAATATCATGCGTTTGGAAGTTGAACGTGAGGCATTGAAATCTGAAAAAGATGATAAAACTGCCAAAGCGCGTTTAAAGGAAATTGAAAAAGAATTGGCTGAATTGAAAGAGCAGGAAGGACAATTGGAATTGCATTGGAGAAATGAAAAAGAAACCATCGACAAGATCAAGGAATCAACCAAATTAATTGATGAGCTTCGACTGGAAGCGGGCCAGGCTGAACGTGTTGGTAATTATCAAAGAGTGGCAGAAATAAATTATGGAAAAATTCCTGAATTGGAGAAAGCTATTGAAGCTGCCCAGAAACGTCTGGCGCAATTGCAGAAAGATCGGAAAATTCTCAAAGAAGAAGTAACCGAAGAAGATATTGCCAAAGTTGTTTCCCGTTGGACTGGTATTCCGGTAGCTAAAATGCTCAAGGAAGAATCGCAAAAACTGGCTGAACTGGAAAAATTGTTAGCTGCCAGGGTGATTGGACAAAAATCAGCTATTACTGCGGTTTCCAGAGCAATCAGGAGAAATAGAGCCGGTATTGCTGAGGAAAATCGGCCGGTCGGATCGTTTATGTTTGTCGGCCCGACTGGAGTGGGTAAAACCGAATTGGCCAAGGCTTTGGCGCAGGTCTTGTTTAACGATGAAAGAATGATCACCCGTATCGATATGAGTGAATATATGGAAAAACATTCCGTGGCTCGCCTAATCGGCTCGCCCCCGGGCTATGTGGGCTATGAGGAAGGTGGTCAGTTGACTGAAGCTGTTCGTCGTCATCCTTACACGGTGATTTTGCTGGATGAAATTGAAAAAGCCCATCCGGATGTTTTTAATGTCTTGTTGCAGGTATTGGATGATGGTCGCTTGACTGATTCCAAAGGCAGAACTGTGGATTTCAAAAATGCCGTAATTATTATGACCTCTAATCTGGGTTCAGCCGAAGTTGCAGCGACTAAAGGCCAAGAGAAGCAGCAGGAAATACAAATGAAGATTTTGCAGAGTTTTTTCCGTCCGGAGTTTTTGAATAGAATTGACGATATTATTGTTTTCCAGAAATTGTCCAAAGAAGAATTGGCGGAAATAGTGGAATTGCAGGTGGATGTGGTCAGAAAACGTTTGAAGAAAAAAGGTATTGAAGTGGAAATGTCCAAAATGGTTTCCATGTATCTGGTTTCGGCTGGTTTTGATACAGAGTTTGGGGCAAGGCCGCTAAAGAGAGTTATTCAAAATAAGATTTTGGATGAGTTGGCTTTGGAAATTATTGAGGGAAAAATCAAAGAAGGGGATAAAGTGCTGGTTGATTTTAAAGATGATCAAATCACTATTAGTAAGGTGCAAAACTTCTAAAAGTACGGAAAAAGTTGATGGGGATGCAGAAAGAGTGAAAATTATTTTCACTCTTTTCAAATTATAAAAACGTAGTATAATCGATGCTTGTGTGGAATTAATATGAATTATGGGTAGATCTGATTTTTTACGTGGAAAAAAACGGTCTGGTGATGATGATAGTACGCAGCTGGAGGATCAGGCTATTGCTTTGGAGCAGGCTGGTCCGATGAGTTCAAGATCTTTTAGCGTTTATCAGTTATTGGAACTTTATCGACGACAAAGAAATGCCAAGGTCGGGAAATTTGGTGATGATAAAATGATTGATGATGTTCAGAGTATCAGGGCTTCGCTGAGCGGAGTTTTGGCTACAGTTCAGCCGGCAACTCTGGATAAAATTGAGGCTCATTTACAGCGTTATCCGGATTATCCACGGGGAGGTTTCCCCTCAGTTTTTGAGTATGCTGAATATGTCTTTTCGATGAATGGTCTAACTGTTCATGAATTTGAAGAGTATCAGCATAATAAACCTGGTCTGAGACTGAAAGACCCTGAGGTTCCAGGTAAGTTTCGTAAAAAAATTGTGGCCAGTTGTGCTGATGGCAGAAATACTTTTGAATTACATATACCACCGTCAAAAGTGGGAGGACGTTTTGATATTGCTTTTGCTCCGATTGCCGGAAATATCATTTTCCCAGAAATTCCTTTGGCTCCCAGTAGAAAGGCTTTATTGGGTCAGTTGAGCAGCAGGAAGATTCAAATGGTTTTTGACCGTTTTGAATATTTATATGGAGGCGTGGTTGCTGAAGCGGTCAGGGAGTATGATCATGGTAATGGTGAAACCAGCAGTGTAAATTTGGAATTTCAGTCGCATTTTCATAGTGAAAGTCAGAGCACTCTGGGCTGTGATGCACATGGTTGTAATTTGCTGCATACTCAATTGGAAACTGCAAAAAATGCTGCACTGTCTGAGATGTGGGCCAAGAGTAAATATGCTGATTTGTTTCGTCGCGGTTTTTTTAGAATTACCAGAACAGCATTTGATT
>JADLFY010000066.1 GCA_020849575.1 Candidatus Peregrinibacteria bacterium | reverse complement strand
TGTTTGTCCTGGGCATTTCCGAGCACTACGCGGTCTGCCCAGCCGGTTTGGCGGAGGTTTTTGAGACGTTGCTGCTGATTGTAGGTGGGGGCGCGGCCTTTGACGCTGCGGACGGTTTGATCCAGGGCCAGGACAACAATTAATTCATCGCCCAGTTTTTTGGCCTGTTTGAGATAATTTTCATGGCCGGCGTGAAGATAGTCGAAAGTGCCGAAAGCCATGACCAGTTTGCCGTTTTGGGCAGTTTTTTTGGTAGATAATCCAAATTGATCTTTGAACCAGTTAATCATGATATGGTTTAGCTTAGATTTTGTCGGGAAGAAGGAGGTTAATATACAGCAATAAGCCTAAAACTAAAAGACAAACTACTACCATCAAAATCAAATAAATGGTTTTGACTGGACTGTCAGAATGAATTTTGGCTTGAGATAGCCCTAAAACCGTTCCGATAATGGCGAAGGGAATGTCCAGGGCGCGGTTTACTACGTTGGAGAGTGGTAAATAAAGATTTTGGCTGGACATAAGCCCGGAAAGAATGTGAATTGAACCCAGAACAAAAAAGAATAACAGGGAAACCTGTCGAAGGGTTTTTAAAATATCATTATTCTGAATAATTTTGGCTGTATTTAGAGTATTGGTGTTAATATTTTCCATTTGATGGTAGCGGAGATTTTTGCTGCAGGCAGATTATACCAATCTTTGCCGGAAATTAAAATCTTGTCTGCATAATTTAAATGTGTAGAATTCAGGAGTCATTTCTTATTAAAGGAAACAATGGCTGAGCAAAAAATTGATGCAGAAAAATTGAAACATATTGCCACTTTAGCCAGAATCGGAATTTCAGATCAGGAAGCGGAAAAATATGCTGTTCAGATGAATTCAATTCTGGATTATATGAAAATTCTGGAAGATGCTCCAACCGAAGGCGTGGAAATGACCACCCAGGTAACCGGACTAAAAAGTGTGACCAGACCTGATGAAGTGAAAATTGAAGCAGAGGCAGACGATTTGCTTAATTGTACTACCTTGCCGAAAATCTCCGGACAAATTGCCGTTAGAGCAGTAATTAAAGAAGAATAAATGTTAGAAAACTTAACTTTAAAAACAGCCAGTGAAGGTCTGAGAAATAAGAAGTTTAAACCTTCTGATTTGGCTAAAGATGCTCTGGAAAGAGCCAAAAAATCCAATGGAGAAATCAATGCCTATATTACTATTGCTGAAGAAACAGCTTTGAAAGCGGCTGCCGAGGCTGATCAGAGACAGGAAAAGGGTGAACTTCGTGGTATTCTCGATGGAATTCCTGGAGCATTAAAAGATATTATTAATACCAAAGGTGTTTTATCGACTTCAGCTTCTAAAATACTCAGCAATTTTGTGCCACCCTATAATGCTACTGTAGCTGAAAAACTGCTGGAGGCTGGATTGGTACTGACAGGAAAAACCAATACTGATGAATTCGCTTGTGGTGGATCTACTGAATATTCTGCTTATGGTGTGACCCGTAATCCCTGGGATAAAGAAAGAGTGGCTGGAGGTTCCAGTGGAGGGTCTGCTGCTGTAGTGGCTTCGCAATCGGCTTTGTATGCGATTGGTACTGATACTGGAGGATCGATTAGATTGCCGGCCTCATTTTGTGGTGTATCAGGATTAAAAGTGACTTATGGGCGGGTTTCTCGTTCGGGTGTAACGGCTATGGCTTCTTCGCTGGATACCATTGGTCCATTTGCCAAAACGGTAGAGGATTTGGCTTTGGTTTTGAGCACAATTGCCGGTGCAGATACGAAGGATTCTACTACACCGAAAGTGGCTGTGCCCGATTATATTGCGGGGTTGGGTGGTGATTTGAAAGGTCTTAAAATCGGTGTGCCCAAGGAATATTTTGTAGAAGGTCTCGATCCCGAAGTGGAAAAAATAGTCAGGGCAGCCATGGCTGAATATGAAAAACTTGGTGCTAAACTGGTGCCAATTTCTTTGCCATATACCAAATATGCTGTGGCGATTTATTATATTATTATGCCGGCGGAATTGTCAGCGAATCTGGCCAGATATGACGGTATCAGATATGGTCTCAAACCAGAGGGTGAAGTGAATGAAATTCTTGATCAATACTATAAAACCCGTGATCAGGGCTTTGGCCAGGAAGTGAAAAGAAGAATTTTGACTGGTACCTATGTTCTGTCAGCCGGATATTTTGATGCTTATTATAGAAAAGCGATGAAAGTTCGTACTTTGATCAAAGAGGATTTTGAAAAGGCATTTGAGGAAGTAGATGTGATCATGACACCGGTTTCTCCTGGAGTCGCCTTTAAAGTAGGTGAGAAGAGTAATGATCCTTTGGCTATGTATCTGGAGGATGCCTTTACTATTCCGGCTTCCATGGCTGGTATTCCGGGTTTATCAATTCCCTGTGGATTCAAGGGTGGTTTGCCGGTTGGTTTACAGATTCTGGCACCTCAATTTGCTGAGGAATTACTGCTCAAAGTCGGACATCAATATCAGTTAGCTACAGATTGGCATACCAAATTCCCTCAGCTTTAAATTATGGCTGAAGAAAAAGTAAAATCAACTGAACTGAAAAATCTTTATTTATTTTGTGGTGAAGATGGTTTTTCCATTTTGGAAAAGGCTCAAAGCTGGAAACAGAAATTTATTGAAAAATATGGAGATTTGAATGTGATTTGTCTGTTGGGAGAAGATATTTCGGCTGCTGATATACAAACCGCTTTGGAATCCTATCCATTTCTGAGTGAAAAGAAATTAATTTTGATTTCGGATTTTTTGCGGGATGCCAAAGATGAAGAACAAAAAACTGTAGCGGAATTAATTGAAAATGTGCCGGATTTTGCTGTGCTGGTATTTGTGGAATCACAAAAACCTGATGCCAGAAAAACTCTTTATAAAAGGCTGGTGAAAATTGGTCAGCTGGAAGAATTTAAAGCCAAAACTGGTTTGAGTCTGTCCAAATGGATTAGAGAAAAAGCGGGTAAAACTGGTTTGCTGCTGGGGGAGAAGGAGATAGAGCATTTAGCCGAGATTTGTGGAGGTAATTTGTGGCAAATCAGCAATGAATTGCAAAAGATTAAACTGTTTGCTGCCGGTGCCAAAGTTGATTTGAAGATGATTGATCAGGTAGCCAGCAAAAATTTAACCAGTACAATTTTCAAATTAACGGATTTTTTGGGAGCAAGAAGATTGCGCGAGGCCCTGGAGGCTTTGGGGATTCTGGTTGATAGTGGTGAAGAGGTGGTAGGAATGTTTTATATGCTGGTACGTCATTTTCGTCTGATGGCACAGGTGAAAAGTTTATTGGATAGAGGAGAGTCACCGGGTGAGGTGGCCAAGATTATGAAAGAACATCCTTTTGTGGTGAGTAAATTAGTTGCTCAGTCCAAGGGATTTTCAGCTGAATTTCTGCGGGAAATTTATCGGGAATTATTGAATATTGATGCTGGATTTAAAACCGGGCGAATCAGGATAACAACCCATGATGATTCGGAATTGGTGAGAGAGTTGCAGGTGTTTATTACCAGGGTTTGTCTGGAATAAAAGGTGAGATTGATTGAGGGCTGAGTCGTTTTTAATGGGAGTTTTTTGTGGTAATTTTTCAGGAGGTGTTGCTGATGGGTGGCTAGTTTGATAATTCAGAAAAAGTGTACACAATTGTG
>JADLFY010000065.1 GCA_020849575.1 Candidatus Peregrinibacteria bacterium | reverse complement strand
TGTCGGCTGGGTGAAGGCTGATGCCGAATTTAGTTTTGATCTGACAGTGGGCCAGCCAGTAATCAATGAAAAAATTTATAATATCACCAAAGATTTACCGGTTAGCGCCAATCTGCTTGATCCAAAATTTGAAGGTGAAAAAAGCATTAAAGTGGATTTATCAGAACAAAAAATGTATATCAGCCTTGGTGATCAGGTCGTGCGTGAATTCCCTGTATCCACCGGTAAAGCCAAAACCCCCACTCCAACTGGCAGTTTTCAAATTCAATTCAAACAGGATGTCAGAGTTGCCAGCAGCTCACCTCACTATATCATGCCCAGATTCATGCAATTCAAAAAAGGCGGTTATGGAATACATGCTCTGCCCAGTCTGGCCAATGATCATGGCGTATTCTGGCGTGAAGCTTTGAATCATATTGGTTCTCCCCGTAGTCATGGCTGTATCAGATTATTACCGGAAGACGCCGAATTTACTTTCAGCTTTGCCGACGTTGGTACACCAGTAAATGTAGTTTGGTAAAAAATTTCAACTTTAAACTTCAATGATTGTCGCCTAGAATAACCATACTAATTTTTAGCTATGGTTTTAGGCTATGGACGACCAGAATTCTTCCTTACTGAGTTCCCTTAATGACATGCAAAAACAGGTTGTGCTTCAGACTGAAGGACCGGTTTTGGTACTGGCCGGGGCCGGTTCAGGAAAGACTGCGGCTCTGACCACCAGAATTGCCTATTTGATGATGGAAAAAGCTGTTAAACCCTGGAATATTTTGGCTGTAACTTTTACCAACAAAGCTGCCAATGAAATGAAAATGCGTGTACTGAGATTACTTGGTCAGGTAGATGAAAGTTATGCACCGGTTCTCGGTACATTTCACTCCATTTGTGTCAGGATTTTACGCAAACATATTCATCAGCTCGGCTATGATCGCAGTTTTGTTATTTATGACATGGCTGATCAGCAATTATTGATGAAAAAAGTTTTGGAAGATTTATTGATTGATGCCAAACAGTTCAATCCCAAGGCTATTCTGAATTTTATTTCTGGCGCTAAAAATGAATTAGTCGGACCGGAAGAATACGGCAAATTTGCCACCAATTATTTCACTGAGAAAGTAGCCACCTGTTATAAGAGATATCAGCATCAACTTCAGAAAAATAATGCTCTCGATTTCGATGATATTATTGCTAAAACCGTCGAATTGTTCCGGCAATATCCGGAAATTCTTGATCAATATCAGGAGCAATTCCGCTACATTTCTGTCGATGAATATCAGGACACCAATCATGCCCAATATGTTTTGACCAATTTATTGGCCTCCAAATATCACAATTTATGCGTAATCGGAGATTCAGATCAGTCGATTTATTCTTTTCGTGGAGCCAATATTCACAATATTCTCAATTTTGAAAAAGATTATCCTGAAGCCAAAGTTGTTTATCTCGAACAGAATTATCGTTCTACCCAAACCATTCTTGATGCTGCTCACAATGTCATCGTCAAAAACACCCAGCGTAAAGATAAAAAGCTTTGGACAGAAAGACAAGGTGGAGAAAAAATCACTCTAAAAACTGTTTCCAATGAACGTGAAGAAGGCGATTTCATTGCCAAAACCGTCTTGAGCAAACTTAGCAGTATGGAAGAAAAAGATTATCGTCACTTTGTCGTTCTTTATCGTACCAATGCCCAATCCCGCGTATTAGAAGAAGCTTTTCTGCGCAATGGTATTCCTTACAAAATCATTGGAGGAATTAAATTTTATGAAAGAAAAGAAATCAAAGATTTAGTCGCTTACCTGCGCACTGTCCAAAACCCCAACGATTCCATCTCTCTGCTCCGTATTATCAATACTCCTCCGCGCAAAATCGGTCAAAAAACCATTGATACCATTCAGGGCTATGCAGTTGATCACGATTTGAGTTTTTGGCAGGCTCTAACGCAAATAGATCAGATTGAAGCTATTCGCGGTTCCAAATCCAAAGCTCTCGAGGATTTCACCAATTTGATTAAGGATTTCCAAAAGATCAATCAGGAATTTACCGCTTCAGGACTGATTAAACATATACTTGAATTGTCTGGCTATAAACGCTTTTTGGATGATGGCACAACTGAAGGGGAGTCACGTCTGCAAAACGTTTATGAATTGATTTCTGTATCCGGCAAATATGACAAACTCCAGGCAGGCGAATCATTAGCAATTTTCCTGGAAGAAATTTCTCTGATTGCTGATATCGACAAACTTGATGAACAGGACAATGCCGTCACTCTAATGACCATTCACTCCGCCAAAGGATTGGAATTCCCGACGGTTTTTCTGGTTGGTTTGGAAGATGGAATTTTCCCGCATTCCAGATCTTTATTGGAACGCAATGAATTGGAAGAAGAAAGACGTTTAATGTATGTAGCTCTGACCCGTGCCAAAGATAAACTTTTTCTGCTGCATGCCAGAAACCGCATGCTGTATGGAGATTCCCAATCCAATCCGCCTTCCCAATTTATCAAGGATTTACCGGAAGATTTGATGGAAAAAGAAGAAGGCCAATACGAAAGTAAATTGAAATTCAATTTGGAAAAATTTCTTTCCGGGTCAAATTCCGTCAGACCCATACCTGCTGAAGATAATCAGGATGACGGGCCACGTCTGATTCCTGAACAACCCCAATTCAGTGATGAATCCCCGGCTCTGCAAATTGGTGATCGGGTTTCCCATCAGACTTTTGGTGAAGGAGAAATTCTGGAAATTAAAGGCGGTGTAGCCACCATCAGATTCGATTCCATCCGTTATGGAACCAAAAAATTAGCGCTATCCATAGCACCATTAAAGAGGCTTTAAGATCAGCCCCACCCAAGCTTGCCCGCCCAATCATCCCATCCTACCCATCGCAGCTACATCTGTTGGCCGGAGGCGGCTTCACCAGGTCTACAATTTGTCTGCTCTAACCGCTTTTTCTTCCTCTTCCCGACGTAAAGCATCAAATTTATCGTCTTTGATTTTGAAGAAATGTTTAATGCTTCTCTCAGTACCATAGACAATCTCACAGTCTCTCAACTCTCTTTCCTCACCATCTTCATTTTTTCTGGCCTGTAATTTTTTCAAGGCAGCCTCACGATGTTCTGCTGGAACCTGAAAATTAAAAGTTGCAGGCGCAAAACCATCCAAAATTTCTTCGCAGGTTCGACAATAAAAAATTAGTCCGCTGGGAACCGGTGTATTGTCTGGGGCCTGACTATTGGCCACTCTGGGTTTGCCGTCACGTCTATCACGGCCTCTTCCACCCATCCCTCTATTATCACGATTTTTTCGATGTCCTCTTTTCTGCATAAACTAATTATAAATCCATTCTCCAGGCCTGGGCTTTCTTTTCCGTTGCCTTCTCGCTTGAAGCTGCCTTTTTTTCTGCTGCTACCTTGTCATTTGGGGAAATTTTATCAGCCAGTTTTGCTGAGAATACGCTTTCTTGGGTTTCTTTGGCTCTCAGTTTCTTTCTCTCATTCGGAGAAAGAGTATCCCTGATCATTGATTTCTTCAAATTTTCATAAAGTTTTGCTCTTTCAAATTCAGTTTTTCCTCTGGTATCACGTTCAGAATAAATCGGACGATGTACTTTTGCAGGTTGAATTTCCGGAATAGCTTGAGCAACAGAATCCTCTACATTCTGTGCCAAAGCCTTTGGTTCTGTGGGTACATTTCTCTCGACCTGTTCCACTATCTGAGCCTTCTCCACAACAGCCTCTTTCAGGTCCACAGTAGTATTTTCTTCCAGTCTTTTGCGAAAATCCAGATAGCCACCTACACAAATCAAAACCGCTGCTACCAAAGCAATCAACACTCCAGCTTCAGACTTTTTACTGAGAATATTCAAGCCAAATTGCGGGTGAAAATAAACTGAATTAATCAAAATCAACAAATACATGGCGGCAAAACCCGCACCCATTTGCAATTTACCCATAGTCGAAGCCTTGATAGTCTTGATTAAAGGTAATTTCATGGCCTGTCCCAGGGTAATTAATAGATTTCCAGCTCCCAGAATCAGCATACTGAAGCCCAGCAAATAGAGTGGACCATTCAAACCAGAATAGGTTTCCCCACTGCGAAAGACATCTTTATCACTATACCAGCTGACAAAAAGGCTGATTATCAGGAGAACAGAGCCCACAACATTCAATTTCTGATCACTTGACATATTGGTCCAAATGTTTTTTTGATTCGTTTTCATTCGTGACAAAAGAATGTTTATCAATTAAAATTGCGCTACCCCGAATTTACTAGATTAATCATTTAAGAACAATATGAAAATTGCCATAGATGTCAGAGACGCCGATGGCGAAAAAACTGGCAAAGGCTTTTTTACATATGGCTTGGTAAAAGCTATTTTGGCCCAGGATCCTTACAACCAATATGTACTTTATTCCGACAAAGCCAAAAGTCCTTTTCCTGAACAGGAAAATGTCGAATTCCGTCACATCAATCAAAAAGGTTTCAAATGGCATTTGGACACCTTAAAAGATCTCAAAAAAGTTCGCCCGGACCTATATCTCGCCCCGACCAGCTATATTATTCCTTCATTGGCTCCTCGTTGGTTAAAAATAGTTTTGGTGGTACACGATTTGGTGGCTTTTTTATTTCCGGCCAATCACTCCAAAAAAGCCGTATTTATTGAGCGTATGACTCTTCGTAGTGCCTTGCGAAAAGCCTCCAAGGTTTTTGTAGTTTCCGAAAATACCCAAAATGATTTAATTAAAATTTTCCATTATCCCAAATCCCAAACAGCCGAAATCCCTTGTGCTCCACATGACCGCTATTTCGAGGAAATTGATAACAAGGAAGCTGAAAAGATCCGCAAAAAATTCTCTCTTCCTGAGCAGTTTATATTAGCCGTGGGTACCATTGAACCACGCAAAAATTTTGCCAATTTAATCAAGAGTTTTGTTTTGGTAAAGCGTAAATTTCCTGAACACAAACTGGTCATAGTCGGGAAAAAAGGCTGGAAATATCAGGAAATCGAAAAAACCATCAAACAATATCAATTAGAAGGAGATGTCATTTTCCCAGGCTACATGAAAGATGAAGATCTTCACAATATTTATCATCTGGCCCAGGTTTTTGTTTTCCCCTCCCTTTATGAAGGATTTGGCATTCCTCCACTCGAAGCCATGGCTTCTGGTTGCCCGGTCATTGCCTCCAACAACTCTTCTTTACCGGAAGTAGTTGGTGACGCAGGACTACTCATAGATCCACGTAACTCAGTCAAAATAGCGGATGCCATTATCAGTCTGATCGAAAAACCTCAGCTTCGTGAAATGCTTCAGGACAGGGGAGTACAGCGCTGTCGCAAATTTACCTGGGATGATTCCGCTCAAAAAGCTTTGGAAGAATTCCAAAAACTGATTGGCGATAATCCGCTTAAAACCAATGAATCAGAGTCTCCAGAAAAGGACCAGGAAAACCAGTAATCTGCATTTGCATCAAAAACAGTAAAATCTGTCCTGTAAAACTGGCAGCCAAAGGTACAGTCAAATTGTCATCCAATTTTCCCGTCCATAATTCCGTCAAACTGGCTATTACTGCCATCGGCAAAAACAACACCCACATCTGCGGCATCAGTATTACTCCTACCAGAGAATTGGTAACTAAACCGGCTGTAAACCCTTCCAGCGTTTTTTTCTTATAGATTTTATGTTTACCAAAACGAATGCCAATCAGGGCCGACATCAAATCCCCAAATACCGTCATCATCAGTGCCAGCAGAGCAATTTCATAATCAAAAGCTGCAAAACAAATAATGGTCGCTGCCACAAAAAAGATGCTGCTCGCCACATTATCTTTTTCATGCCGTCGCAAAATATCAATTACTGCAGGCAAACGTAATCTGTATTCCAGTCTGATATATTCTATTTCCAGCAGAATCACCAGTAAAGCCGTCAAAGCCAGCAGTCCCAGTCTTTGCCCATAAAAAACCATCAACAAAGTATAAGCCAGAAGTACTGGCAGCTCCAGCAGGTGAATCATCTTGCGCAGAATCTCCTTGCGTAGAGCCTTTTTATACTCCCGACTTTTTTTAGGCTTGGCTGCCTTTCCTGTCATTATTCGATTACTTTAAATTGTTTACCTTCTGTTCTGCCAAATACCTCGGGGAAATAGGTTTCCTGTGCCACAGTTGGCAAATCAGCAAATTGTCCCACCGAAGTAGCTCTAACATAATAATCAATCTCATATACACCTGCCGGCAAATAATCAGCAAAGTACATAATTCTGTCATCTCTCACTTCATTATGATTGAAATACCAATAGCCATAACAGAAATCATAACATTCACCAGATCCCTCATCCTGGAGATTTTGTTCAGAAGTTTTTAAGTTGAAATCAATTCCTTCCAGACCGGCAGGCAGAAAATCTTCAATCATCACATAATATCTGTCTTTCGGTACCACCACGGTAATATGACCATGTAAATTGTCGCCAACTTTGGCTGTGGAGAGAGGTCTTTCCATTTGCTGATCCTCCTGGGCAAAATATTCCTGTACCACCGCAATACCTTCATCACGGGCTTTCAAAGCTTCAATCGGCAGGAAATATTCCAGATTCAAATCCA
>JADLFY010000064.1 GCA_020849575.1 Candidatus Peregrinibacteria bacterium | reverse complement strand
CAGCTGATAAAGTCTGACTTTCCTGCCCGCCTCAGCTTCTTCAGCAATCAGAGCATATATCTGATTATTAGCACTGTTTAAATCCAGGACTTTCCTGTCTGCATAAATTTGTCTGACATTCTGCATATTCAAGTCAGTCAATAAGTATTTCCCATTGGCCTTCAGCAGAAGCAGATTTCTGGTTTTATACTGAGTCAGATCAAAAGCCATCAATTCAAAATCCCCAGCCATTCTTTTTAACAAAGTCTGTTTTTTGGGAGATTCCAGATACCACAATTCATGATTAATTTTTTCCAGCAACAAATATTCAGCATCTTTAAAAGGCAAAATTGTCTTCACCCCTTCAGCCAAGAAAACCAGATTTCCATTTTCCAATCTGTATAACCTCGCCCCTTCATTATCCTTGTCAAAAATCAGCAAATATTCTTTGCCAAACAATTTAACATCTTTAATTTCTCTGATCTCTTTGACACCCTCAATCTTTTTGGCCTGCATCACTTTCTCCAGATCCAAATCAAAAAAGGCCAGTAAATCACGATCAAAATAAAGCCATTTATCTCCTGCATAAGCCATATGACTGCTAATCTCTTTCCCCTGAACTATACCAGGATCCAACCTTCTCACCTCTTTGGAGCCATCCAGATAATCCAACTGTATATAATCATCATAGGCATTTACCTCAGCAATTTGCCGACTACCTATAAATAAACTCTGCATTGCATCCAAAGGCAGCCGATCTTCCAAATCAGCTATTTTACTGAAATAAAGCCTTTCAGCAGCATTTATAAACAAATAATCATTGCTCAAATAATAGTTATGCTGATCAGCCAATTCATCAATCCAAATCAGCCTGCTCAAAGACCTTTCATCCTCAGGATAAAGAAACGCATTGGCTACTTTGGTAATTTTATCGGGCTCCACTTCAATTGTTTCCTGCCAGTTTTGAAAACCGTCTCTAATCACAGTCAATTCATATTTGCCTGGCAAAACATTACTGGCCACAAATGGCAATTTACCCTCTAATTCCTCACCATCCAACCTAACTTTGGCTTCTTTATCAGCAAAAGTAATATCAATTAAACCAGTACGACGTATTTCCTGACTGATAAAATCATATTGATAACCATTGGCCAAAAATAACACCAACATCAATAGCGCTGCGAACGAAGTAAGCAGCGCTATTCTAGCTAACCAATTTTTAAAACCTGCTTTAGGCAACGCTTAAAATCTGAAAAGTTACCATGCCGGCGGGTACCTTTACATCAATTTTTTCCCCCATTCTGGCATTCAATAAAGCCATACCGACTGGTGATTCATTGGAAATTTTTCCATTCAATGGATCCGCTTCAGTAGTACCAACAATAGTATATTCATAAACATTTCCTGCCACTTTACCACTAACTCCTTTAATCTTAACTTTATTACCAACCTGAATAAGCTGACCACCTTTGGCAGAAGATTGAGATTCTTCATCAATAATCTGGGCATACTTGATTTGTTCAGTGAGCTGAATAATACGACCTTCCACAAAAGCCTGTTCGTTTTTTGCCTCTTCGTATTCTGAATTTTCAGAAAGATCACCATAACTCACAGCTTCCTTGATTCTGGCAGCAATTTCTCTTCGTCTTGTTCCTTCCAAATGCATTAATTCCTCTTTCAAAGCCTCTAAACCTTCCTTGGTAACCAAAGTAGTTTTTGAATCATCTTTCAATGGAGTGCTGGTAGCCACCACAAAAGTTTCCTGACCGGCTTCAACAATTTTATTGTCTTTAACCTTTTTGCCAGTTACTTTCTTTTTAATGTCCTTAGCTTTAGTTTTTTTAACTGCCATAATCGCTAATTTATTAATTAATAATTAATTCGGTCTAATTTTAATACTTGTTGGATGCTCTTTGAGCTTTTGTAAAACTTTCGCTTCAATCTGTCTGATACGTTCACGGGTAACATTGAATTCCTGTCCCACCTCCTCCAGAGTATGACCGACACCATCCTTCAAACCAAAACGCATTTCAATAATTTTTCTTTCACGTGGAGAAAGATATTGCAGCATCTCATGAATATTCTCTTTCAAGAGCACTCTATTGGTAGCTTCCTGGGGAAGTATGGCATCATCATCTTCAATGAAATCCCCCAGTTTGCTGTCTTCTTCTGTACCAACCGGAGCTTCCAGAGAAACTATATCCTGGGAAATCTTTAAAATATGTTTAACTTTCTTCACATCCATTTCCATTTCTGAAGCCAATTCTTCTACGGATGGTTCACGTCCCAATTCCTGCACCAGACGACGCTGGGCATGAGTGAGTTTATTGATGGTTTCCACCATGTGAACGGGAATTCTGATTGTTCTGGCCTGATCAGCAATAGCACGTGTAATAGCCTGACGAATCCACCAGGTCGCATAAGTTGAAAACTTGAAACCTCTTTCCGGATCAAATTTCTCTACCGCACGGAATAAACCAATATTTCCCTCCTGGATTAAATCCAAAAAAGACAAACCACGTCCGATATATTTTTTGGCAATACTTACCACCAAACGCAGATTGGATTCAGCCAATTTGGATTTGGCAGATTGATCACCTTTTTTGATTCTTTTCGCCAAATCAATCTCTTCCTTTGCTGATAAAAGCGGTATTTTACCGATTTCACAGAGATAAAGACGAATTGAATCGTTGGCAATTTCTCTCAGCTCAACACCCTTCTTGTCCTTTTCTGCGGCTTTAACCGAAGTTTTTTCTTCATCACTTTTGGGCTTGGCATCCTCTTCAGGTTCTTCTGCCTCTGGGGCAGTTAACATTTTGTCCTGGGCATCGATAATCTCGATTCCCAAATCCATAAACAAACCCATTACCTCATCGAGCAGCATCAAATCATCTTCAGCTGTAGGCAAAGCCTTCATCAACTCCTGATGACTAACGAAACCGTGCTCACGACCCTTTTTAACCAACTCCCGGACCTGCTCCGGAAATTGTTGTAATTTGTCGTCAGAAGGTTGGGCAATAAATTTTTTAGTTCTGGCCATTGAACTTGATTATATTAATTTGCTTAATTCCAACAGGACATCTTCCAATTCCTCCTTATTTTGGCTGTTTTCTGCATCTTTTAATTTTCTCTGCAGATTCTGTCTCTTTTTAGTAACCGCATCGAGCTGGATTTTTTTCACTAAATCCTGCATTTCTTTCTTAATCACTTCCGGCGGCAAAGAGCCATATTTCTCTTCAGCATATAAGGACAATAAAGCTACCCTTGACCTGATCTCTTCATCAAGCCCGGGAAAATCTTTAAAAATTGCGTCCTGATCAGTACTAGAGGGATTATAGTTATCCAAAAAGTGCTTGTAAATAGATTTAAGCTGTTCAGAGAAATAATCTTGCGAAACATCGTTTTTTATTTCATAAAAACACTTTGGAAACTGCACCAGCAGTCCAGAAAGCAAATCTTCAGGTTGATAATTCAGAATTTTTCTTTCTTCTTCACTGAATTGTCTGGCGGGATGATCGGCCGACAATTTTCTCATTTTCAATTCATCATATATCTGGATTTCCGGAAGTCCCAAATCACTGGATAATCTTCTGACATACTCGGTTTTCTCTACAGGACTGGGCAATTTATTGAAAAAGCCGGCAAATTCCGCCAAGGCCTTACGTTTTTCCGTCAAAGAATTCAGATCATATTTGGCAATCAAATCACTGTAGAAAAAATCAGTAAACAAAACAATTTTATCCATCAATTTCACCAGATCCCCAGAATGATCTTTGACAAAATCAGCTATATCCTTGCCGGAGGGCAAAGCCAATAATTTCACCACAAATTCAAATTCCTGGGTTAATTCAAAACTTCTTTTGGCCGCTTCCTTACCGGCATTATCCATATCAAAGGACAATATCAATTCATCAATATAAGGCTTTAACATAGTCAAATGACGTTTGGTCAAAGCCGTACCACTACAGGCTACGACATTTTCCAGTCCATCCTGAACGGCTGCCAGATAATCCATATACCCCTCAACTACCACAGCTTTTCTGGCCGATTTGATAGCCGGTTTGGATTGATAAAATCCATAGAGCAACTGATTTTTTTGATAAATGGGCGTTTCCGGTGAATTCAAATATTTTGGTTCCTGCCCCTGACTAAGTGCCCTGCCACCAAAGCCCACCACTCTTCCCATCCCGTCCCAAATCGGAAACATCAAACGTCCTCTGAATCTGTCATACATTTTGCTCAAAGAAGTATCTTTGGCCTGCCCCAGTCCAGCCTGCAATATCTGTTGATGAGTAAATTTTTTCTTCAGCAAAAACTGATGTGTTTCCTCAAAACTGTCCGGAGCATATCCAAGTACAAATCTTTTAATGGTTTTTTCGCTTAAACCTCTTTTCAAAACATAATCCAAAGCCATTTTCCCGGCCTCACTCTGCCATAGCTGTTCCTGAAAAAATTTGGCCGCTTCAACGTGAATATCTATCAAAACCTGTTTTTCATCTTTTTTGACAAAATTTTTGGGCGAAGTTTTTTCCAGGGTAACACCGGTTTTTTCGGACAAAATTCTCAAAGCTTCACTGAAATCAATATTTTCCACTTCCATCAGAAAATTGAAAATATCTCCACCTTTATGACAGCCAAAACAATAGGCTATACCCTTGTCAGCACTGACAATAAAACTGGGGGTTTTCTCTGAATGAAAAGGACAAAGTCCTTTATAATTCCTGCCTACTTTTTTGAGCACAACATACTCAGCTACCAAATTCTCGATAGCCAATCTATTCTTTATTTCAACTACAGCTTCGCTCATGAAAATAGAAAACAAGATAGAGGTCAGTCAATTTCTACCTCTTCTGACGTTTTTTTTCAACCTCCAAAATCACCACTATAAAACCGAAAATCGCCATAGTAGCCATCAGACCAAGTAATGCCCATAGTTTCTGCCCGGTATCCAGGAAAATCGCCAAAACTCCAAAAATCAAACAGGCCAGATAAATAATCAAAAGAGCCTGTCTGACGGTAAAACCCGCATATTGCAACCGATGATGAAAATGCATTAAATCTCCTTTGAATGGTGAGTTACCTGAAAAAATTCTTCTTAAAATCACCCAGAAAGCATCCAGAATGGGAAAACCCAAAACCAAAATAGCTGTAGCTAATTTCCCTCCAGAATATATAGCCAGTCCAGCCAGGACAAAACCCAGAAACATACTACCTGTATCTCCCATCAATATTTTAGCCGGATAAAAATCATGAAAACAAAAAACCAAAGCAACTATGCCCAATATCAAAGCCATAACCGCTACTGTCGACTGATCTACAGCATGAATGCCTGGTTTCACCGCCAAAGCAAACATTACCAAAGCCGCAATAGTGGAAATACCTGAGGGCAATCCATTCAATCCATCCACCCAATTCATCGTATTCATTATCAGCACAACCCAAAGCACAGTTGCCAGTAAAGAACCAATAGCCACCCCTCCCAACATCCAATTCCCCAAAGCTATTTCCGGTCCAATCGGATTAGGGATGGCAGTTACAAAAATTCCTCCAAAAAAAAGTGCTACTCCCGCAGCCAACTGCATTAACAGCCTCAAATAAGGACTAAGCCCTCTTCTGTCATCAATAAAACTGATCATCGCCACTCCCAGCGCTATCAACAAAAAAATCGCCAATTTGAAATCCAGTTTCAGAAAAATCAAGACTGTAAAAATAAAGGCCGCCACAATGGCAATACCACCATAATAAGGTATTGGTGCACGTTTCAAGCCATATTTGTGCGGTCTGTCCATTAATCCCCATTTGGGAAATAACCACAATGCTCCTCTAATCATCAAGATGCTGACCAGCAAAGCAACTACGGCAATCACTAAATAATTCATAGATTATTTTAATTTGAAATCACTATATTGAACTTCTTTTTGAATTTCAATTTTGTAAATTCTTCAGTAAATTCGACCACCCCCACCAATTGCTGATCAAACCTGGCCAAAATCAGTTTATTATCCGTCCGGTTTTGGCAATATTTCGCCGCCTCCACAAAATTCCCTCTGGCCAAAACGTCATAATCTTGCCGGCTCAGATCTATCCAAATCGCCTGAGTAAAAATTTTCTCTACTGCAAAAGCTTTATTCAGCCAATTATCTTGATCAATATCTTCCAGTTGAATAGCCTCCTCTACTTTCAAATCAGCAATTTTCAGGCGTCGCAACTCTTCCACATAACCACCACACCCGGTCATTTGACCTATATCATGGGCAATGCTCCGGATATAAGTACCACTGGAACAATGAATTGTCATTTCCAGAAAAGGAAATTCATATTGACTGATCTCCGCTGAAAAAATCTCCACTGGACGGGGTTTAAGCTCAAATTCATGACCTTTCCTGGCTAAATCATAGGCTCTTTTTCCGGCAATTTGTATGGCCGAATGACGGGGTGGAATCTGATTAATTTTGCCTAAAAAAT
>JADLFY010000063.1 GCA_020849575.1 Candidatus Peregrinibacteria bacterium | reverse complement strand
GGTTAGAACTCAGAGCGGATGTTCCGGCATCTATTATCAAACCTTTGGCCGTTTTGGCTATCCGCTTACCCAACCTAAAGTTGTTGATGAAGATTGTAGCTCTGCCTACACCTATACCACTCCCGATGTAGCAACCGTAGACGGTTTATTTGCAATCACTTATGTCAAAACCCCCACCAGCGGTGCCTCTATTATAGTGGGCAAATTATTTAACATGTTCGACAATTTATCCGTACAAAATACCGTTACCATTAACGATGGTGACGTTGATCCATACGCTCGACCAAGAATTACTGGTACTGCTGGTCGAACTGGTTTTGGACCAAATTTCGGCATCACTTTCCAGGGCTGCCGCAGTAGCAGTTGCGATGACGGATACGATATATATTTCCAGGAACTTGATTTTCAATTCAACCGCTCTCACCCCAACAATATTAAATTAAACGATTCTGGTTCCCTCTCAGCAGAATCAGCTAACATAGCCTTCTCCAATGATCTATTCATGATTACCTGGCAGGAAGAAAATACTTTGAATCAGCCGGTAATTATGGCCAGAAGCATTGACCAAAGAACTTTTGAATTGGGCAACACTATTCTCATTTCCGCCTCAGACAGTAATGAATCTTCACCAGATATCACTGCCTCACCCAATGCCACCATCGAAAACTGCATAGACTGTGACACCGAAGTCCAAACCATTTTCAACTTCTTGATTGCTTACAGCAAAAATACTTCGGCCACCAATTCCACTGATGTCATGGTTCAAAAAATTACCTGTGACGACAATTTTAATACTGACACTCAAACCACTGTCAAAAGCACCTGTGCTCTAGCTGCACGCAATGGCCAGACTCTGGTCGCCCGTGCCAGCAACAGCACCAACTCAGACATAAAACCGGCTATCAGCAGTTACAAAAACTTTGCCAGCTCTGATTTCACCGATACTACTGATGATTACTTCACGGTTGCCTGGTTAAGCAGCGCACCAATGGCTGAAAATTTCGCCGTAAAAGCACGTAATTTCACCCGATCACTCACGCAGGTCGGCAGCGAAATCAATGTAGCCAGTGATGCCAGATTCAGCAATGGATTAGATATATCATCCTCCCAGGATGGAAACTTTACTGTAGCTTTTATTACCGGCACCAGCAGCAATCACGCCATCACCTACCCGACAGAATATCTTAAACGCGGCAATGAAAGACTCATCAATTCCCCCGACAGCCGCTTACAGGATAAACCAGCCGTAGCAGTAGGTCCCAACGGTAACTACGTAGTCACTTATGAAAGTAATAATGGCAATGACTCAGACACTGTATTTGCCTTATACGACTCAAACAATAATCCAATTAAAAACATCAATTTCACCGGGGCCAGCAATGACCAGGAGGAAACCGATCCCAAAGTTTCTTTCTTCAAAGATGACAGTAACTCAACCGATTACGGCAAATTTATTATTATGTGGAAATCCACCAATCTCTCTGATTCTGGCATTCAGCATCTTTATTACCGAATTTTCAACGCCGACGGTACACCGGAAGGCAGTGAGACTATGATAGATAGTGGATCAAATAATATTATCAGAATAGTAGGCAGTGTCGATGCCGCCAAAAACCGTCAATTTATTTTCGCCTGGAAGGATTATGCTATCACCGACGAATTAGCCGACAACAAATACCAGTATCACAACGGCGCAAATGTTATCAACGGCTCTAGTGGCTTCTCCAATATTGACACTCTCCCTGGGAAAGCAGCCATCAGTCCAAAGGCCGACGGTTCAATCACCGAATCAGGCACCAGTAAATTCGTTTTAACTTATAATCCAACCGGTGGTACAGGCAGAATTCGTGATGGATACCTGGCCACTTCCAGCACCGTTACTCTCAATCCAGCCAAAAATTCTCCTGGCGAAATAAATGACATTTCCGCAGGATTTTCTGAAGAAGTAGGCTCAACCACCGATCGCGTAGATGAATTTTTCTATGCCTTCACCTACAGAAATAGTGACTTCATCTGGAGCGCCAGCGCCATGGGTTACAAACAAACTGACGGACAATATTACATCCCTTCACGCGGGGAAACCGGACTTCATATTTCCATAGATCCAAATAGCAATAATATTGCAGTTATCGGCAAGGAAAGAGTCAATTACACTCACCTTCTTGATCCTGAAGAAATACTCTATATACCCGTTTACGAAACTAGCAATCTGGGCACAGGATCATTTTATACCAATACCGGGGTCAGCTTCGATATCACCAGAAACCAGGGGCGATATGCTTATGTAGAAAATTCTTCCGGCACCTTCCCTTATGATTTATACGGGGTTTATATCGGTTACTTTAGCCAGCTGTTCACTAGTCAGACTAAAGAGTCTTTGATTATGTATTTCACCGGAGACGTCTCTTCTCATTTCACTGTGGATCAAACTATCGAGGGTCTGACTTCAGGTGCTACAGGAACTGTAAAGGCTATCGATGGAGATAAAATCATCGTCGAAGATATAGTTGGATTCTTCCAGGATGGCGAAGATTTAGACAACTCACCTTTTAATGACAATATCAACAGTTCAATTAATGCTCTGGATTTTTATATTTTTGGAGCCAATTCAATTTTGAATGTATCAGACCTGATTTATAAATTTAACGATTACACCACTTATGCGGAAGTCGCCTACGTCGACACAAATATGGTAGTTGGAATCAATCCAACTGGAACATTCAATACTAGTGATGAAACAGCTTATTTCAACAGAGACAGCTTTACCTCAGCTGACCAGATTTTCCGCGTACCAGTAACTTTCAGCAAACCTGCAATTATCGAATCTGGAGCAGGTACCGAAATGAAATGGCTGGAAAAAGCCCCCAGCGTTTCAGTCAATCAGAACTTCTATTATGGCCAGACTATGAGCAATGTAGATGTCGATTACAACACTTCATCAGCCAATGATGAAAACAAACTGGTTGCCACAACCTACGCCATCAGCAACTCACCTCAGTATCTCGACAACAACGGTGTATATGAACAGACTTTGAACGATCCATTTTCAACTGGAACAAAAGAAGATCTCTCCCCCACCATTGAGCAGCAAATCACTTCCGGCGGGAAATATATTATTGTTCCACAAACCATAGATTTCGGAAACGTGAATCGTGGCACAACTGCCCAGGTTAATTTTGCCGACCTATCTCCAGCCTGTCTTCAGGTAACAGATCTTGATGGTACCGATTTTGATTTGACCGTATCTATGACAAATCTATCCAATACTACCAATGGCAGCAGCAATATCCCCAACACTAATTTTGTTATCGAAAACAATGATGGCATAAACCCTGATATTCAGACTAACTACTCTTTCACCTCAGCCTCGGACGTTCAGCTCGACGCTTCCACTGATCCTGGTGAAAATGCCAACCTTGGTACCACTCAGACATTGCTCCGCAAATTCAATAACAATACCGGTTCCTGGACCATCTGTCCCAAAGGCAATCTCGATATTCCTTCAGACGCACTTTCCGGCACCTATAGTGGAACCATTACCTTCACCCTTATTTAAAAATGTTTAAAAAATTTCTACAAATAGGGGTTCTGCTGGGCTTGACTAGTCAAATGGCACTGGCCTCCACCGGAGTAAGTTTCACCTCTTATCCCAGCCACACTATCAATCAAAACAAATGGATTGTCAGAGATGTAAACGCCGGAGCAGAGTATCAGGATCAACTCACCGTAGAAAATCTCTCCGATCAGGAAATCACGCTGGATATCAAAACTATTGAGACAACCGGCGCCGAAGAAAACATTAGATTACTGGAAAATCAGCCAGCCAAAAATGCCGGCAACTGGATCAAAAGTTCAGAAAGTCAGGTGACTCTGGCCGCTCATCAGAAAAAACAAATTACTTTAAATATCAACATTCCTCCACAAACCAAACTCGGGAAATATCAGGCGGCTGTACTGGTTTCCAACAAAATCTCCAGCGACAGCGCCGTCAATCTTACCAGCCGCATCGGAAATCGTATCTATCTCAATGTCACTGACAGCAAAGTCATTCAGAGCAACGTCTTCAACTCTCCCCTTGGCAGCCATCAAATAGTACTTATTATCGCCTCATTAATGGGAATAGTTATCAGCTCAGTATCTCTGAGCAGAGATCATAAGAAAACTGCAATATGAAAAACACTTTTGGAAAAAAATTAATTTTAGCTACCAGCATTATTTCACTTTTAATTAATGCCAGCCCTCTTTTTGCCCAGGTTTTATCATTGGAAATTCTGGGAGGCGGATATAAATTACGTGGTCCATCAGAAATTAATTTCACTTCATTAAGCAGCTCTACTTCATCAAATACCAATCAACTTTCATTTGCCGACGTAGGGAACACCACTCCTGGACAGGCCGAAAATAACTTTCTTAAAGTAATCGATGAAAATGGTGGAAACCCCTTTGATGTAATCGTCTCAGCAACCGACATCAAAAGAAGCGAATTACTGGAAACCAGCGTAACCACTGGCAGCACTACCACAGAAATCAAAGTCACCAGCACTACCGGACTTTTCCCTGGCGATAACTTTCAAGTAGTAGACGTAGACAGCACAATCTACACCATAGCCTCCATCCCTGACACCGAAACTATCATCTCTACAACTCCTCTCTCATCAATTCCAAGTCCTGGAGCAATTATTCGTCGCGTCGTAGACTGTCAATTAAATAACAGAAAATGTATTCCCCTGACCAATTTTTCCATTAAAAATTCTGACAATAGTCACGTCCCAAGTTTTGATACGGTTAACGGAAACAGCGCAGATTTCCATTTAAATATTCAGACTGAACAACTCACGCCTTTCAAAGGTCAGGCCACTACTATTGCCGGTTCATCTGGAAATAATTTAAAACTTGATAATATCAACAATTTCCAGTCCGGAGAAGAAATAGTCTTTCCGGCAGACAGCGGCGTAGTGCCTCTGACCAACAATATATCCAGAATTATTGACAGCGAAACCGTACAACTCACTACTAGCATGGATACTCCACCAGGAGCAGGTGTAACCGTAACTTCAGCCAATTCCAGAACACTCACTCTTGGCAACGGTGATGGAGCGGCTCCAGGAGAATGGAATCTCCAACCATTTTTACAGACAATTATTCCAGCAGGACAACTCAGCGGAGTTTACGAAATGACCTTAAACTTTACCATCGTCTAAAATAACTAAAGTCATGAAACGTTTAATCACTACAATCAGCATATTAATGACATTGGCCCTAAGCCTACCTGGATTATCTTTGGCCAATTCATTGATCAATATGACCAAGCTGGATATCAAAACTTCCAACGGATTAAACGCCATTATTAAAGATGTCCAGCCGGGAGAAAGCTTTTCTCAGGAACTCGAATTGACCAATTATTCTGAAGAAAAACTGGATATAGAATTAATCAAAAACAATGCAGAAGAAAAAAACAGCCAATTTAAATTAGACAGTGAAAACAGTTATTCGGATATCAACAACTGGGCTTCTCTCTCAGAAAATAAAATCTCTTTAAATCCAAGAGAAACAAAGAAAATTAAAGTCAATTTCCTCATACCAGAAAGCGCCGGCGTTGGTGAACATCTCGGAGCAATAGTAGCCCGCTACACTGAAAAAACAGCGGAAGCAGACATCAATATTGAACACGGAATTAGACTCAAATTAAATGTTTTGGGCGCAGTACAAAACGACTTTGTCCTGATCAATCCAAACTATGATCAGGTCAACAAAATCTACTCTGGCATCATTTACAATTCCGGAAATACCTTCCTCAAAGGAAAAATCAGTGTACTCAATAACAATCTAAATGCCGCCGAATCAGGAGTTTATATTCAACCCAAAGAAAGTGAAAACTTCCAATTAAAACTTGATGAAACTTCTGCCGACCTCAAATCAGTAATCGAATTAAATAATTTGACCAAAACGTTCGTCATCAATAGTGACAACGGGGACATTGATATCACTTCCATTATTTTTGCTCTGTTAGTCATAGCAGGACTGGCCTTACTCGCCATCACCAAAAAACTAAAACCGATTCAGGTAATTGCTGCAACCATAGGCATTGCCCTTATGAGCATAATTTTCAACAATATTGGTTTAAATCATCTGCTCAGAGCCGATTTGACTAGTCATGACTCCACCAGCTATGTAACCACCATTAAATGGGGCCAGTTTAACCAAGAAAAAAGACCAGAGACCAAGACCCGTTGGAATGGATCCTTCCAGGTAGAAAACGGCGAATTCTTCATTCTTCAGAAATTACATAATGAATCTACCGATCAAATCTATCTAAACAGCAAGAAAGATACTCTTTATTTTGAAAACATCACCGGACCAGACAATGACGGGGTAATTATTTTGGTAAAAGGTTATGAAGGAAATTCCAATCCAAAAATTATTTACAACAACAATCTGACCCGAGAAGAAGTTGATATCCGACTCGCCTCAACTCTGCTCACAGCAAAAATGCTGGATTATCGTGATGAAAATATCCAGATCAAAAGTGAACTGGCCGGCGAATATGTAAATTCCTATCATGGAGAAAAAGCCTATCAGTTAAACACCAGAACACTAAATTCAGTAGAAATTATTCAGGACATTCAAAGCACGACAGAAATTGGTTTAATCGAAGACGGCAGCAGCACTCCGGAAATAGTTTCTGAAATTATTCCCGTACAACCCATCCAACCAGACAATTCAAAACAATTGGCTGAAGAAATTAATCTTCTCCAAAATATTATTCAGGACATCCCCGCTTCTCCAGATGTATTAAGTGAATACATTCTCAATTCAGAGTTCGTCAAAGATATTGTGTCAGAAAATCACACAACTACAGTCAAAGCCGATCCTCATTTGATCGACACACTTGGAAAAACTCCCCTGACCATCGAAGAAATCACTTCTACTCCAAATGTAAATTTCATTTTCATGCCAAGTGAAAAAATCAATCTCCCTCCTCAACAATTTTCTTTCCAGGAAAAACGTTATGCTACCCAGGAACTGGGAGAAATCATTTTTGTCCAAAACAAAGACTTACCTTGGAACACCAGCATTAGCATCAGCAGTTTCAGCTCTCTTTCTGGAAATTCAGCAATATCCGCCAACCATATCACCATCAATCCAGGTACAGCCAAAGTGATTAGTCAAAACGGCGACCCAGCAGTAATCGAGACAGGCATAGAAAGAAAATTCACCAGTGAAAACGACCAAATCAATCTGGTGACAGTATTACCAAATGGCAATCTGGAAACAATTTTCTCCATGCATCCAACTGTTACAGTAGAAATTCCAGCAGGCACGCCTCCAGGGACATATCACGCCAACATCACCATACGGGTTATATAAAAATATAAAACCTAAAAATCACAGGGAGGCTTCGCCTCCCTTTTTTATTCCAACATACACGCCATCGCCGATTTCCAAAGTCCTCCCTTCAAAAACACCCATCTCTTCAACACGTCGGACAAAAGCCTCCATATCTTTCCAATGGCTGGTAACATTATCTGCAATCAGCACTCCGCCATCTTTCAACAAACCTATTCCCTGTTCCAAAAAATCAACATGCTGTTTTTTTATCCCGTCAAAAAAGAGCAGATCAAAATTTCCTACCTTCAGATTTTCATCCGAATGAAAAATTTCTGGAGCATGACCTTTTATCTGCACAACAAAATCCGTCAGCCCTGCCCTTCTAATATTCGCCGCCGCCAGCTCAAACCTGCCTCCATGAGATTCTATGGTAAATAATTTTCCAGCACTCTCCTGTGCACCGACACCCGCATCACCATCTACATGGATAGCCGGATTTTGCTTTAAAGCAAGGCCCATACGGATTGCGGAGTATCCATTAGAAGTCCCCACTTCCATCAGTCGTTTTGGACGCAATTTTACAATTAATTTATAAAAAAACTCCCCCACTTCAGCCGGCACATTCCAATATATTTCACTTTGTCGCTCGAGCTCATTTAAAAGCGTCTGAATTTCCTGATCAAAAATCGGCAAATCAATATCGCCAATTGTCTCCAACCACTGCTCAAAACTTTGATGTTTCATTATTTAAAAACTATAGTATATTTAATTGCAAAGTTCACTCAAACTATATATAAATATAATAACAGAAACAAAAATAGCCCAGAAATGGAAAAAACCAACAAAAAAACCTTAAACAAGTCAAACAACTGGCTCAACTTTAAAGCTGCTATTAAGTACGCTTTTTTTGCTGTGTTTATTTCCGCCCTCTTCGCTACTACTGTACCAGCCGCCTCCCCGACCACCTGGGTTGCCACTACTTCTACAGGCTGCTCTTCACAGTTCTCACCCCACTCTTCTGCTGAAGTAAATGGCCTAATTTACACTGTCAATGGCGGGTCATCCTTCCAAAGCTACAATACAGCCACTGGCAATTGTACCACTCTTAGTTCCAGCAGCATATCCATACACTCTTTGATCAAAATTTCTGACACCGAATTACTTGGAGTTAGTTCCACCAGCCGCATGCCAGCAGTCTATAATATCCCCTGCAACACCTGGGTATCATTCTTCCCCAGAATGATTGACCGATCAGCCAACGCTTGTCCAAACGCCCAGGCTGGAGGAAATCAGGGCGTAGGCAACAGCATTACTGAATATCAGGGGGAATTGTACACCCTTGT
>JADLFY010000062.1 GCA_020849575.1 Candidatus Peregrinibacteria bacterium | reverse complement strand
TTTTGATGACAAACCAGGGACCACCTGACAACTCAATGCCTTTTCTCTGTCCAATAGTGTAAAACCAGTATCCTTTGTGAGTACCGACTTTTTCACCAGTATCGAAGTTGATCAGATCACCAGGCATTTCTCCGAGATGATGTTTAACAAAATCGTTGTATTTAATTTTTCCGAGGAAACAAATTCCCTGACTATCTTTGCGGGCCTGGTTGGGTAAATTAAATTTGGCGGCAAGCTGGCGTACCTCGGATTTGAGATATGGCCCCAGCGGGAAAAGTGCGCGATGCAATTGAGCCTGGTCTAAATGTGAAAGGAAATAGGTTTGATCCTTGAAACTGTCTTTGGCTTTAGCCAGATAATCAATTCCATCAATAGTTACTTTATCGGCATAATGACCAGAAGCAACTTTTTCAAAGTCGTCACTGATTTTACTGAAAAATTTGCCAAATTTGACTTTGGAATTGCAAAGCAAATCGCCGTTGGGAGTACGACCGGCTTTGATTTCATTGATGGCGTAGGCTACCACCTCATCGTGATATTCCTTCTGAAGATTCAGTACCTGCAAAGGGATTTGATGCTGTTCGCAAATAGCACGTACATAAGTTAAATCCTCTTCCCAGGGGCATTCCCCACCTAAAAAACTCAGCTCATCTTCGAGCCAGATTTTCAGATAAAAAGCCGTGACATCATGTCCCTGCTCCTGCAATAATTTCAGGGCAACTGAACTGTCAACGCCACCAGATGCTAAAACTGCGATTTTCATAGGGCAGTTTTAATGGGGTTTGGCTTTGCTGTCAAGGGAGGGACCTAAACCGGTTTGGCCAAAACCACTAAACGGTTTAAATCCGTGCCAACGGGGGTACAGGTAATCAGGGTGAGACGGTCCTCGCCATTTTGAGTAAGTACATCGACCTGAGTTGGCTTAACTACTTTCTTTTCGTAAACTTCGTAAGTGTATTTTTTCTGTTCATGATAAACCACTATTTTGTCTCCTACCTGAACCTGATGCAACAGGGCAAAAACGTCTTTGAAACGGCCAGGGTCCCAAGGGAAATAAGAACTATGTCCAGTGATAACAACATTTCCTCCATCCCCCGGCATAGCGGTGCCCGGGAAATGTACCACTCCAAAACGAAGGGCTTCCTGAATCTGTTTTTCCAGGGCCGTCCAGTCACGTCTAAGCAACAGATCGGTTGGGACACGGATTACCGGCACATTTTGACCAATGCGAGGGATTACTACACGATCATCTGGTGGAGCGATACTAAGCGTAAGTTCAGGGATTTGCTTTTTGGCTGCTGTGGAATTGGTTACTATAGGCAATGGTTTTTGTCCTTCGGATGAAGCATTTTTAAGTTGATTCTGCTCATCCTGGGTATAAGGATTATTATTTAATTGGCCACGAAGCTGATCGAGTTTGGATTGAAAAAGTGCGCTGTAAGACTGAAAATTAATCAGGAAAAATAGAATAGTAAAAATGAAAGCCGTAACGGCAATAAATTCCAAAGCATGCCAGATTTTGGCCAGGGTGGAATTAGATTTATGGGGAGCAGGATTGGGAGATATGGAGCGAGTTGTGGGAGAAACAGAATCGGTGGAGGGAGTTTGGGAGATGGTAGGCCCTGTAGGAGTTGTGCTAGCCTCGGCTTTGGTGGTGGAAGTATTGGAAGCTTGGGCGCTCAGAGCAGGTTTGGATATAGAAAAAGTTGATTGATCTGTTGACTGATCAGCGAGGTTTTTTTTCAAATCACCTTCTAAAATAGGAATCTCTTGTGGCTGGGCAGATTTTTTGGGTGTATTGGTCATTACACTGGAGTCTTGAATTAAACTGAGGTCTTGATCTTTAGACATCACTGAGTTTAGCGAGGAGGGCTTCTTCCTCCTGCTTTTCCTGTTCATCGCTTTTTGCTTCGGCTTCTTTGATAGCACGTGATTTTTCTTTTGATTCAAACTCCTTCCATTCAAGCAGATGTTTCTCATTTAATCTATTCAATTCATCTTCATACTCTTTATCGAGCTCAGCAAGCTGTTCTTTTTCAGTAATTAAAATGTTGCGGAATTTCTCAATCTGTTCCGCTGTCATGATGGGCATGATCTGAAACCAATATTCCCTTTCCTGATCATCCATTGATTCAGTGGTTTTTACCAATTCCACCAGATCCGGATATTTCTCCATGACCAGTTTTGGAATGGCATATTTCTCAGGTTTGGCCGGTCCGGTTTGAGCCTGTTCAACATCGGCTTCCAGATTGAAGGCACGTTTATTGACGGGTTGGGCAGGATTTGTAGTCTGTGCGGCAGGGCTTGGAGTAGAAGTAGCCGGAGTTGCTGTAGTTGGAACTGTCTGAGCAGAGCCATCATTCTGGCTTACCCCACCTACTGGATTGATCTGTAAATCGCTGTTTGGGTCGTTCAGCATTTTGTTTTTGATATTATTATCTGCTAATTATAGCATTTTTTGGCTTAAAATAAAACCCTAAAAGGCTAAATTAGATAATAAAAACATCTCCCTGCAAGGATTCCAGACTTTCCTTGGCAAGGCGCATAGAATGGACCAAATTAAGGATTTGATAGGATTTTTTATCCCCTTCGTCCCAGAGTTTCTTAATCTGGCGGATTTTGTGGATTAAAATGAGAATGTCATAATCGACTTTGGCCTTTAATTCAGGTTTCAAGGCCTCATAAACGGGATTATTGAGCAAAGAGGAGGGGGTAAACAGCTTGATCTGGCCGCTATCGACCTTGGAAATGACTTCTTCCAGGAATTTTTGATCGGCCGGATCAGCTTTG
>JADLFY010000061.1 GCA_020849575.1 Candidatus Peregrinibacteria bacterium | reverse complement strand
TAACTATCGGTTGCCACCAATTTCAGTCCATCCTTTTTCAAATCAAACAAAATACCAGAAAGTACCGGTCTGGCCGTATTGGTAGCAGCGGCAAAAACCGTTTGAGCAATAGCCATATCAAAATCCGCTCTGCCCACTTTGAAATACTGATCCTTATTGACAGTAGGAATTATGGGAAATTCTTCTGCAGCAATTCCTTTGATTTTGGTTTGTGAACTGGCTGATTTGATCAAAAGAGTCTGATTTTCATCTACAGAAAGCTCTACTTTTTCATCCTTCAACAGAGAAATATAACTCATCAATAGCTTGGAGGGAACGGTCAAAGCACCCTCACCTTTCACTTCAGCCGGTATAAAAGTCTGAATGGCAATTTCCAGATTAGTTCCGGCAAAATGCAGCTTTCCAGCTTCGGCCTTCAATAAAACATTGTTTAGAACCGGTAATGTAGTGTTTTGACTTATGGCCTTTCCGACAATGTTTAGAGCGGAATCCAAATCAATTTGAGTGCAGACAACTTTCATATATTTAAATCAGCTTAAAAGTGGGCCAATTATAATCCCCCTTAATCTCCTTTCAAGTCCCTTTGAAGATTTCCACTTTTCAACATGCCCAAACTCCCTGTTAATAAATCTAATTATCTTTATTTTATTTAAATAGTAGTTAATAGTAATACATTTACTTTTTCGTCGAAACATTGTCATTTATGTTTAAACTTCCTGTATAGACCAAAACCGTTAAGCTTTATCTTATTAGAAAACTTAAAACAACGTCGCACAACCGTTCTAATGTAAAAACCTTTTAACTATGTGCACAAATAGTTTAAAATTTATTCAAACCAATTAAAACCAAGCATATTCTTATGAATGCTTTTACACAGTTAAGTTCAAAACAGAAAAAAATATACACAGCTTCCTTTTTGCTGACGCTTACAGCCATCGTCGTTACGATAATATTAATCAATACTCATTTCGAAACCTCCGAAGGTGGCAGCTTTTGCAATATCAGTGATTACTGGAATTGTGATCGCGTCAACAAAAGTACTTTTGCCGAAATACTTGGCATACCGGTTTCATTACTGGGATTTTTATTCTACAGCTTCTTTGCCGTAGCCCAATTCCTCCTTCTCAAAGGAGCAAATATCGAAAAAATCCTTCCACCCTTCCTCAATGTTAAAAGCCTCGCCATCTCGGCCTTGGCAGTTTCCGTCGCCGGAGCAGGCATACTATTATATCAGGAAATGAGTATGTTAGGTCCTTTGGCTGTCTGGGGAGCCATTAAAAACGTTATTTTTATTCTCCTGCCCGTACGCGCCTATCTAGCCGTAGCCAAAAACCCGTCACCCAGTGCCTACTACAGCGTATTTTTACTAATCCTGGCACTCTTTGGCGTCAACTTTGCACTATACCTGACCAATGTTGAACTATTTGTGCTGGAGGCTATCTGTATTTTCTGTTTCACTCAGCAAATCCTGATTATTCTGATTACGGTTTTCCTGAGCTGGGGCTTAAAACTTCAATTAAAAAAACACCAAAACTAAAATATGGCTGATCAAAAACATAGTCCCGAAAGCTGGGAACAAAAACAAGCTGAACTGGAAAAAGACAACGCTGATATGCTGGCCAAAATGACCCCTGAACAGAAAGCTGACTTTTTGGCTAAAGAGAAAATCGAATTCCAAAAGAACCAGGACAAACTTCGCGCCGATTTGGGTTACAAAAAGTTTGATCCGGAAGAGCACAAAAAAGCTTTGGCTGGTCAAAAAGAATCAACAGGTTTTGAACAATCTTTGGACAAGAAAAAGGAAAAACTGCCTCCAGCCGACCTTAAACGCTTCTATGAACTGTTCACCGCCGCCACCGAAAACATTGATGGTAAAAAGAAATTTGATTTTCAAAGCGCTGCTATTGATGACCTGGGCAAACCGGTTCAACATCTTGCCCGCATGAGCAGGCTAACTGATCACTCACAAAAAAAAGTCTTACAACCAGCAGAAATTCTCGATCGCCTGCAGAAAGAAGAAGCATCCCCTTTTCAGATTGGTTTGCAAATAGATATAGATATGGGTGAGGACAAAAATAATCATCTTGGCCTGACCAATCTTAGTCTGGAGGTCCCACTGGTAGCTCTGCTTGAAGGCAATTTCTCCGAACGGATTAGTCACTTTACCAACCTGGTTCTCTATGCCGCAGTGATGCACGATAAACAACAAAAAGAACAGGCCAAAGCAGCCCCTGCCGTAGCCGGCGTTCCTCAACAACCTTCCAAAACAGTAGAAAAATTTGAACAGGAAGAACAAAAATTTGGACTTTCCCAGGTGGGCAGTTCTGGCAGCATTTTACCTAGTCATGGCGGTCTGGAATTTGGTGACACTTCTACCGTTACTTTCAATTGCAATAATGGTTCCGTCTGGGGACTGCTAGATCTAAATGCCAAACCTGCTTCCGGAGAAACTCTCCAGGAATCAGTTGATAAAATTAGCAAAGAAACTTAATGCCTATCAAAGAAAAAACATCCGTAGAAAGACCAATTGTTAATGGCAAAATCTACCCGCGTATCGGCCTGGCTATCGGCTCAGGAGCTGCCAAAGCCATTTGCCAATTCGGCCTACTCAAAAAATTTCGCGACCACGAAATTCCCATCAGTTACATCATGGGCTCCAGCATGGGTGCCATCATTGGAGGCATTTTTGCCTCTGGCATGGACATTGACAAGGCTATTGAAAAATCTGCCAAATACGCCGAAATGAGTAATATCAACAATTTGGCTAATTTCAATTTGCTCCATGAAAGTATTTACAAAAAAGACTATACTGACCAGATGCTACGCGAATTATTTTTTGACCTCAGATTTGAAGACTGCAAAATCCCCCTGGCTGTCACCGCTGTTGACCTGGAATCAGGCGAAGCAGTGCTTTTGAATAAAGGTCCGCTGGTCCCCGCCATTCGCGCTTCCACTTCCATACCCGGAGTTTTTGCGCCGGTTTTGCTCGACGAAAAATATCTGGTTGACGGCGGCCTGTTGGAAGATTGTCCAATCGATCCCCTCCGCAAAACCGGCCAATGCGACCTGATTTTCGGTTCCTATATTTCCGACAACAAAAATCGCCAGCTGGTATCCGGCTTAATTTACAAAAAATTCTATTCCCGCGTACAAAAAGGCTTTCTGAGAGGCAAAATAGACAGTATCAAAAACGATCTAAGCCTTTTAAGCAGCATCATTGGCCGATCACTGGACATACTTCGTGAGCAGCTTTGGGAATACAAATTGCGCGAAGCCAAGCCAGACCTGATGATCAACATCAATACTGAAAAAGTTAATCTCTTCGATTTCGAGAAAACCAAAGATCTGGTGGCGCTTGGAGAAAAGGTTTTCGATCAGAATTTTGAGGCTATGAAACAGCTTATTGAAAGCAAGCAGAAAGAGTTGAACGCCAAAAGCAAAAATGTTAAGTTATAAGGGCAAAACTCAATTAACAAAGATCAAATGTTTGTCAGAAAATCTCTCACTATTATTTTACCGGTTATTTTTACTTTAACCTTTTTAGCTGGTTGCCAGGATAGTCAAAATCTTTATGGTTATGATTTTAATACTGCCAAAATCAGCTATAAAATCACTGGCTCAACTGAAGGTAGCAGCGAAGTTTTAATTAAAGGTGAAAAGAAAAAAATTCACAATATTTTTACGAAAAAGAGAGCTGATGGAACAACTTTGGATGTTGATTCATTGCTCATTCAAAATGGTGAAAAGCTCTATACTCTTGATCCCAAAGCCAAAACAGGATCAGTGGTTAAACAGCCTTTCTACACTGAATTAAAAAACTTGTCTCCAGAACAGAGAAAAACGAGACTTATTCAGGAATCTATTAGGGATAACAGATCTCCTGAAGAAAAAGAGAAGGATCCAGTCAAATCAGTTGATAGCTGGGAAATAGCAGGCCAGAAATGTGATGTTTATACCAACGCTATAACTCAGACCTGTTTATGGCAGGCCATCCCTCTCAAATCCATCGCTTCATTGCCTGAATACGGCCTAAAGACAGAAACTGTTGCCGACAAAATTGAATTAAACACCGATATTTCAGACAGTGAATTTGATATCCCTAGCGATTATCAAATTACTGAATTGAATTAATGCCATTCCCACTCATTTTCGTTATTCTACTTGTAGTCACGGTAGCTGCCGCTGTTTTAGCGCATGCTTCTCTGAAAATCAGGCCACGCATTAACACTGCGGAAGCCCGCCAGCAGGCCACCACCATTTTATACAAAGCCGAACAGGAATGTGATCAGATCCGTGAAAAAACCCGCGATCAGGCCAAACGTTTCCGCGATGCCACTGTAGAAATGGATAGACGCGCACAGCTGATCGAACAGCGTGCGGCCAAAACCATTCAATTACTGGAAGAAAGATCAGCCTCCAAAGAAAAAGAAGTTCAGCAAATTCAAAATGAATTGGATCAGCTCAATCAGGAAATTCTCAAATTCACCACTGAACAGGAAGCACTCAAAAAAGAAGTTACTCCACAACTAGCCAAAGTGGCCGGCACTTCCGCTGAAACTGTCAAAAATCAGCTTCTCTCCGAATTGGCCCAGGATCTGGATTTGGCCCGTGAAACACGCCTTTCCAAACTAATTGATTATACCCGCGAACATTCCCCTGTCATTGCCAAAAGCATGCTGATCGAATCCATTCATCGTTATTCAGCTTCCACTTCAGTAGAAAAGAAAAACCTGGTAATTCCGGTAAATAGAAATGAAACCAAAGCCAGACTAATCGGCCAAAACGCTGAAATTTTGACTCTTCTCGAAAATGAACTTGGTGTAGATATAGTTTTTGACGAAGGTCGTGGAGGAATAGTCGTCTCCCACTTTGAATTGGTTAAAAAGCACATCGCCAGAGAAACCATTCTCAAGCTGATCAGAGACCGCATTATTGATTTGGAAAAAGCCAAAAAACGTCTGGAAGAAGCGCGCGCAGAAACGCGCGCCCACCTAATAGATTTAGGTGACAAAGTCGCCAAAAAACTCGATCTCGAATACCGCAAATTTCCGGCTGATTTCAAAGAAATCCTGGGTCGTCTCAAATACCGTACCAGCTACGGCCAAAATATTCTCAAACACTGTTTCGAGGTTGGTTATTTTACCCTGCTTCTCGGCAATGAATTGGGCTTAAATCAGGAGGTTTGTAAAATTGGCGGATTCTTTCACGATCTTGGTAAAGCCATTGATCAGGAAGACGGGCGTCCACACGATATACTTACCAAAGAAATCATGGAGAAATTCAATATTTTCTCCTGGGAAGAAATCCATGCGGCCTGGACACATCATGATGCCATTCCTATCGAAACTGCTGAAGCCTTATTAGTAAAAGCAGGTGACGCCATCTCTGCCGGCCGCCCAGGCGCCCGTCAGGAAACCATCGAAAAGTATTTGGCCAGAGTTATGGCCATTGAAGGAATTGCCAATTCTTATGAAGGAGTCAATAAATCCTATGCCATTTCCGGTGGCCGTGAATTGCGTGTATTGGTTGATCCAAAACGTCTCGATGACACCAACCTCTCCGAGCTTGCTTCTACCATCGCCAAAGAAATCGAAGGTAATGTTGCCTATCCTGGTCAGATTAAGATTAATGTGATCAGAAGAATTCAACACAATCGAACCATCAAGGAAAAAATTAAAAAAGTCTAATTATGGATAAGCAACTTTATGACTTAATTATAGTTGGAGCGGGACCAGCAGCCATGTCCGCCGCTGTCTATGCCGGACGTGGTCAATTAAAGACGGCCTTTTTTGGTGACGAGACCAAAGGCAATCTTTACAAATCCCACATTATTTCCAATTACCTGGGCTTTCCCGAAGACCCCACCGGCCCGGAGCTCGTTGAACTTGGTTTAAAACATGCCAAACGTTTTGGTGCTGAACATATTCGCCAGGAAATTGTTGATGTCAGCCTCAATCAGGATGAGACCTTTTCCCTCAAAGACAATCTACAAAACACTTATCAGGCCAAAACAGTTCTTCTGGCGACTGGCCAAAGTTATGTGCTTTCCGGAATCAAAGGTGAGCAGGAATATACCGGTAAAGGAGTTTCCTACTGCGTCACCTGTGATGGATTTTTCTTTAAAAATAAACAGGTAGTAGTCATAGGTTCCGGCGATTATGCTGCTGAAGAAGCCCTCCAACTGCTGGCTTATACACCGAATATTACCATTCTTTCTCATGGCAAAGAGTTTGCTTTCAATCAGGCTTTCCAGGAAGAATTGGGTAAAAATAATATTAAAACTATTGTCACACCTCGCCTGGCCAGTCTTTCCGGCGAAGAAAAAGTCACCAAACTGACTTTTACCAAACCTTTAACTGATGGCAGCACTGAAATGGCCACAGACGGCATTTTTATGGCTATAGGTATAGCCGGAGCCAACGCTTTTGCCAAAAAATTGGGTTTAGAAATGGATGGAAATTATATCAAAGTGGACAAAGATGGCTTAACCAACGTCAAAGGACTCTTTGCTGCCGGTGATTGTACCGGTTCCCCACCTCAGGTCGCCTCCAGCGTCGGTAATGGTTGCAATGCGGCGCTGAGTGCAATAAAATTAGTACGTGGTCTCCGCGCCTATATTCAATACAATTAATCTATGTTTGGATTTAATAAAAAGAAGAAAGAGAAAAAAGAAGAGAAAAAGAAAAAACAGGGACACCTGGACAAAATTCTGATGGGTTTAATTGTTGGTGGTGCAATTGGTTCGGTACTCGGTGTGGGTTTTGCGCCCAAAAAAGGTTCGGATACCAGAAAAGACCTTTCTAAACAGGCCAACAAAATTTTACAATCCGCCCGCACTGTCATGAATGAAGCGGGTGAGAAAAAATCAAAAGATCAAGAACATCGAAAAGTAGAACATAGTAAGTTAGGTCATAAATCAATTCCTGACGAACGCTAAATATGAGCAAAAAGAAGAAGCGATCCAGTACCAAAAACAAGCAGGTCAAAAAACTGAAAAAGACCCTGTCTAGTTCAGAACAACTGCCTCAGGCCGAGGCCACTACAGCCATTGTAGTTACTCTACCTGAACAGGAATCCACTGAAACAACTTTTTCCAAAAAACTGGAAGAAGTTATTCATCAGACTGAAACCGATTCCAAAAAAGGTTTTTGGGCCAAGAAAATTATTTTACTCGGCCCACCAGGATCTTACAGCAAAAAACAATGGAAAGAATTGCTGGCCGATCTGGGCTGGGGATTATTGCGTTTCTCTATTGTAGTTTTGATTATAGGTACAGTCAGTGCATCACTGGTTTATTTTGAATATCTGGCTTCCGGTAAAATCCTGCCAGGTGTGGTCTTTGCCCAGAAAATTGAAATGGGCAGTCTAAATACCGAGGACGCCAAACAAAAACTTTTCAGCGCACTCGAAGCATATCAAAAATCCAGTCTGACTTTCACCTACGAAGATCAAAGTATAGAAATCCCTCTTACTGAGCTGGGTATAGTTTTTTCTGCTGATCAAACTTACGAAAAACTTCCGGTATTTAATTATCAGAAAAATGGCGTAGCCAATCTGGTATCAGGTTATTTAAACAAAACTGACCTTAACCCTACTTATCAGAAAGATGATCATCAACTCTTCAACCTGATTGAAGTCAAAACCGGCCTGCGTGATAAACGTGCCAAGTCAGCTCAATTCTCTCTCGACGACAAAAAGAAAATCCAAATCACTCCGGAAGCAGAAGGAGTCATTATTGATCAGGCTGATCTGATTGCCCAGGTCAATCAGCGTCTAAATAGTTTGGATAGCTCCCCTATTGCCATCCAAACTTTGCAGGAAATTCCTCAGGTAGACAGTCAGTCTCTGGAAGCAGACAAAGACGATATTATAGTCAAACTGGAATCCCAAATTGCCATTAATTATCAGGATAAGAAATGGGATTTCAAGGGAATGGATTATCTTTCCAAACTTACTTACAACAAAGATAATGATCAGATTATCATTCGTCTAACTCCTGCCCTCCTGGAAACAGATTTGAAAGAAAAGATTTTCTCTACAATTGAAAAACCGGTTTCTGACATGAAAATCCATTATGATGACAAAGACCAAATTATCTTTGAAGGCAAAGCTCTCGACGGCTTGGCTATCAATATGGATCAGTTTACCAAGGATCTTGAATTAGCTATCAACGCTCTTGGCAATGAAGTAGATATCACCACTTCCGAAACCAAGGCTAAGCTGGAAATCGATCAGCGCCTACAGGAAATGGGGATTAAAGAACTGGTCAGTACCGGCCACACCGCTTTTGCCGGTTCCCCCAACAATCGTCGCCATAATATTGCAACTGGTATGGCCAAATTTAACGGCCTGATTATCAAACCTGGTGAAACTTTTTCCTTCAATGAACACCTTGGTGAGGTTGATGGTTCCACCGGTTACAAATTGGAATTGGTAATCAAAGCAGAAGGAACTGTTCCGGAATACGGCGGCGGTGTCTGCCAGGTTTCTTCCACCATGTTCAAAGCAGCTCTCTTTGCCGGCTTCCCTATTGTAGAGCGTGCACCGCATTCTTATGCCGTTTCTTATTATGCCCAAATCGATGGTTATGGTCTCGACTCTACTATTTATCCGGGCGTACGCGATCTCCAATTCACCAATGACAGCGGATCAAATATACTCATTCAAACTTTTGTAGACGGTAATGACGCCTATATCAATTTCTTCGGAACCAGTGACGGCCGCCAGGTCAAACTGGAAAATTACTGGCGTGGAAATTATCGTGGAGCAGGCGGAACCCAACTGATTCCAACCAAAACCCTGCCACCTGGCGCCCGCAAACAAATCGAAGCTGCCCATGGTGGATTTGATGCCAGCTGGGACCGCGTAATTACCAAAAACGGCGAAGAAACACGCGAAAAAATCTACAGTGTTTACCGCGCTACTGCCAATCGTATTCTGGTAGGCGAAGAATAAACAGCGTGAAGAATAAAATTACTTAGTCTGCTCTTCCAGCATCTTTACCAGTTCTTTGGCCTCTTCATTGTCAGGCCAATGCTTGGTAATATTTTCCAATAAAGCTTTTACCTCAGTATACATCCCCTTCTCCAGCTGCCAATTAGCCAGAGTCAGTCCATAATCCAAATTGTCCGGATCCATTTCCAAAGCTTTTTCAATATTTCTAAAAGCAGTTTCCATTTCATCCAGCAAATGGTTCACCCTGGCCAGACTATAAAATCTGCCTGGGCGTGAAGGATCCAGTTCAATGGCCTTTTCATAATACTCTTTAGCTTCAGTATATTTTTCCTGCTGAAAAAGTGCCAAGCCCAAATTACTAAAATAAACCGGTTCAGCATCATCGACTAATACCAGTTTACGGAAAATCAGTTCAGCCTTGGGATATTGTTCCTGGTTTAAATACAAGGTCCCCAGTTTGGCATGGGCTTCAATATGTGAAGGATCCATGGCGATGGCTTTGATCATATATCTTTCAGCTTCATTCCAATTATTTCTTTTTAATTCTACTTCCGCTTTTTTGTAAAAATTTTCGCCTTTCAACTTTAATTTCGGGTCAACAGTCGATGGATCAGGAATCATTTCTTTGGCTGTCACCTCATGATCTTCCTTACTCAGCCTGCTCGGCAAAATACGAGAAGCTCTCAAAACCATTTTGCCAAAAAGACTGCCTTTCTCCAGCAGATACCAGCGATGCACAAAAACCAGAACCATTATCAGCAGACAAATTAATGCCAAAAGAAAATCAATCATAATTCTAAGATAAAGTTTTCAAGTAATAATCTATTATTAATATTGGTTTCTGACAGCGCTTTAATTTTAACCAATTTTCCAATACGCTCCAAAGTTATTTCCAGTCGTGACCGGTCGCCTTTGTTCAGAGCATCATACATTTCCTCTCTCAAAGCCACAAAAGCCAATTCCAGAAAAATATTAGTCAATACGGGATCATTATAAATTTGTCCTATAAAACTAAATCCGGCATGAATATCCTGAGCTGCCAGAAAGCTTTTAATCTGATCATAAACATCCTGATAAGCGTCGAGTTGTTCAAGATTTTCCATCAGTTTTATAGCCTTTCCAATTCGTCCAAAAGAAATTTTCGCCACCTTTTTAAGCACAGTTTCGTCGGCTAGTCGGTAGCGATTTTTCATTGAACTGAAGAGCTCTTCTTCGGTCATAATATTAAAATCGATTTTTCTCACCCTGGAAAGAATCGTTTCCAGAAGTGAATGTGGCTGGGAAGAAGTAAAAATATACAAAACATCCCCTGGTGGTTCTTCCAGAACTTTGAGTAAAGCATTGGCCGACTCCGGCGTCATTCTATCAATATCTTCCATGACCAGAATTCTCCTGTTGCTGTCAGCACTTAATTGCAATTTATTAATAATCGATCTGATTTCAGCAATTTTAATTGAATCTTCTTCGGGATTTTTGGCAAAAATCAGCGTATCTCCATGCACTCCTCTATCCATCAAAGCAGCAGTTTGAAAAGCCTTGTCCTCATCCATATCCAAAGTCTGAATGGCCTTGGCCAGGGCCTTGGCCAGGGTAAATTTACCGATATCAGCCGGGCCAGCCAACAAATAAGCATGAGCCAATCTGCCCTGCGACAAGTCCTCTTCCAGCATTTTCAGCTGTTTTTGATGACCAACTATATTTTTAAAATATATACTCATTTTGCCGCCACAGTTTACCCTCGAAATGGTCATTTGTCACTTGCAAAAAAGGCTTTTTGAAAGCAAAATAAAGCCCGTCCATAAAATCAAAACCATGAATAGAAAATATCTTCTCACCATTATTACATCACTGACCCTGACTACTCTCCTGCTGACCGGCTGCCAACCCTCAACCTCCACCAGTCGTCTGGGAAATAGCCAAACCACTACCCAGAGCAATTCCTATTCTGATCAGGATAGCAATACTTCAGGCACATCTACAAACTCCAGCACCTCTTCCAATCCTACTTCAACTAACACTTCATCAACTTCTAAAAAAATTATGCAATTACAACCTCCTCAAACCGGTGACACCATCGCTACTATTGAAACTAGCATGGGTACAATCAAAATCAGACTCTTTGCTGATCTGGTTCCGGAAACAGTCAAAAACTTCACTACTCTGGCCAAAGAAGGCAAATATGAAAATGTACCATTCCACCGCGTGATTAACGATTTTATGATTCAAACCGGTGATTTTTCCAAGAAAAATGGTACAGGAGGTTACAGTTACAAAGGCCCTGATACCACTATTAATGATGAGTTTTCTCCCGAACTTAAACACTACAATGGTACCGTTTCCATGGCTAACCGCGGCCCAAATACCAATGGCAGCCAATTCTTTATTGTCTCCAGCAAACGTGACAATTCCTATTTAAATAACAGTTACAGTGTTTTCGGACAGGTATTTGAAGGACAGGACATTGTAGATAAAATTGCTGATGTGGATACTGATTTAAACGACAAACCACTTCAGGAAATTACCATCAAAAAAGTCACCATTTCCAATTTTTAATTACTTTGTTCTGACATAAATTAAATTAAAGTCCATCCAAAATTCCAATCACAGCCGTCAGCTAGGGTCCTAGTCTGACGGCTTTTGGGCTAATCAAAAAGATTTTCTGACCAATTGAAAGGTTTTCGACTCGATATATTATAGTGACCAAACATCCGTCATCTTTATACGTGAGCAAATCTCTTCACATT
>JADLFY010000060.1 GCA_020849575.1 Candidatus Peregrinibacteria bacterium | reverse complement strand
TCGGCTACGAGGGTGTCATCTGTATCTATCAGTATACCGTCCGCAGGAATGAAGTAGAGTTGATCTCCCTGATACTCAAAAACAGCCAATACCTGAACAGGGAGCAGGAGAGCCCCGATTAAAAATGCGGCCAACTTATTGATTGAGAATAACTTCTTGATCACTTTTTAGATTATAAGTCAACTTCACCTCGATGTTAATCGAATTTTGCTGATTGAACAGTGCATTTCAAAATCAGTTGTTTGTATCGTCGAAATTTGGTAAAAGTTGAAAGCAGGTTTAGCGTTGGGGATTGGCCAAGTGGTAAGGCTCCGCCCTCTGGAGGCGGCACCGGGGGTTCGAATCCCTCATCCCCAGCCATTTTTATGTGTTATTTGCTTTGTTCTGGATTGAACTCAATCATCCATTCAATTCCGTATTTATCTCTAAACATAGCAAAGTATGAACCTGAAGGATTATCTTCATTTGGTACTTCAACTTCTCCTCCAACTGAAAGTCCGTTGAATAATTTTGCTGCTTCCTCTTTGCTATCTGCAGTTACTAAAATTTTGCTGCGATTTTCTTTTTCATTTACCTTGCCCATAAAAGCTGGGATATCATTGGCGATTAAGTTGCTATTTCCAATAGGAAAGACAATTTTCATGATTTTATTTTCTTCACTTTCAGGCAATTTATGGTCCGGGCTAGCTGGTAAATCTTTGAAGCGAATTATCTTGGTAAATTCTCCGCCGAAAACTGATTTGTAGAAATTAAATGCTTCTTCAGCATTTCCATTGAAATTTATAGAAGGATTGATTTGTGCCATATTTTTAATTATTTAAATGCATTAATAGTTTATCTGTTTCTGAATAAAAAAACATACATTAATTTGATCTCAGTTTTTATATTATCTCATTTGTTCCAGGCAGTGGTTCTGCCAAAACCAATTTAGCAGTTCAGAAAAGGTGCTAGACCCAACTGGCCAGCCAAACAAATAAGTGATATGATAAGTTCGTTTATGAATTGACTAAAAAGCTAATTACTAACCAGAATATATGAATGATTTTTATTCAAGTTTAGGAATTACGGGAGACGTGGATAAATTACTTTATACATTTGGGCCGATTTTACTGGCGGTGATGGTCTGGAGTCTGTTTTGGAAAGGATTGGCTTTGTGGCATTCGGGAAGGCAGGGACAGCCGTTCTGGTTTATAATTTTTTTGCTGGTGAATACAGTGGGTATTCTGGAAATGATTTATCTTTTTTTGGTTGTTAGATTGAAGCTTTCAGAACTTTTTAGTAAGCGATAAGGCTTATTAAAGGCTATCGTTTTTTGTCTGTAAATGGGGGGAACGTTGGTTGACGTTCTTGTGGAATGTGATATATTTCGCAAAATTTGAATTTATTTAGTATGAAGCCCAACGTTTCTATTGAGTTGTTTCCGAGTGATGATCATTGCACGGCGGGGAGTGCTGATTGACCGCATGGTCCTCAAACTGTTGATACAGATAATGTCCGGCCAGATTATGGTGAGAGGGCTATGAAGGTTTTGGCAGGAATCAATAAGCTGGCTTATGTTGATTCGATCATATTGGGTCCCCATTATGAGAGAAGGGAAAATCAGGATTTATTGCCATTGCCGAAGAGTGATTTTCTGGAACAGGTTTCGGTAGGTATTGGTCGAATTGACCACTTTGAGAATGCTGAATTGCCAGAAATTGTGAGAAAAGTTACTGGTGATGTGGCCAGATGTTTGCAGGATCAATCTAGAGAATCTGCTTTAAATCTTAATTTTTCCATAGTGCCGGATATGGATGATGATTTATTGCCAAAAGATCTGGAAAAAATTTGTGAATTTTTTAATATACTAATTGATGAGCTTGCTGATGCTGCTTATCCGGTACCTATTAAGCATTTGATTTTTGGGCTGTCTCACAATGATGTAAGTCGGGAGGCGATGGAAATGTTGGGAAAAGATTTTGCCAAATTGCAAAAAATTCAGGGATATATTCGTGATGTGGCTCATCGATTGGCATTGGCCAGAGGTAAAGTTTTGACCTCCAAAACAAATACGGAGGAATATACGCATAGTGGTTTGGTCTGTTACAGAAATTTTACTGAAATCGTCGTGGAAAAATTTTGCCAAATAACTGTTGGGCAAAGACTGGTGGAGGAAAATAAGGGTAAAGCAGGTCGTGCGTTGAGAGAGCTGGATCTGAGAACTAGACCTGATTTTAATATTGCACTTTTTAGTGATTATGCCTGGCATTATCACTCGAAGGATATGGTGGGGGATCGTTCGCTGACCATGTCTTATGATGAATTGGAAGCGATTATGGCTAAATGTGCTGATGATACGACCAATCTACGCAGAGAAGTAAATAATTCGATTGTGGAGAAGAGACGTTTGAAAGTAGTGAATGAATAATTCAGTCAGCACAAAAGCGATTTGACTCTGTCCAAGCGATTTTGTCATGCTTTTGTATTGAATTTGATTGCTTTTTGGGAAGGATTAAAGCTATATGTGCATTGACACGATTTCGTGTGGTTCTTTAACTGTGGAGAAAGGAAAAAGTGGCTGACAACAAGCTGATCAAGTACCAGCAAGGCAAGCCTGAGGATGCCGGCTACGAAATCACCTGTCTGACCAGTTCCGGCAGGTTGAACATTACGATGTGGGGAATCTGGAAAGGAGATGTCAAGGATCTTTTCAAGCGGGATGTCAAACATTGTATCTCGCTACTGG
>JADLFY010000059.1 GCA_020849575.1 Candidatus Peregrinibacteria bacterium | reverse complement strand
CAGTGATTTAATTGAAAAAATCGGCGACATCGACTTGCTGATTTTCCCCAATAGTGGTGACGAAAAAGTTTGGCAGCCCACCATTGAAGAAATCGAACCAAAAGCAGTTTTACCTCTGGAAGTTGATGGTGGAAATCTTTCCATTGATGCTCTCTTTAGCAAAATTGGTTTGGTCAAACCTGAAGCTGAGGACAAAATTTCTCTCAAAAGCAAATCCGATCTGCGCTCCGACCAGATGGGGGTTTTCCTATTGAAGTAATTAAATATCCCTCAGCATAAAATTTGCGCTGACAGACACAGCAAAATTCAGAAGTAAATAATTTTGCTCTCGTAGTTCAATGGATAGAACGAGGCACTCCTAAGGCTTAAATACAGGTTCGATTCCTGTCGAGAGCACCATTTATTAAACCTTGCTAAATACAATCCAGGCGTGGTTATATTAAATAGCTTTAAATCTTTTTCTATTGTTCATGGATAATAATTTCAATCCTATGTCCGCAGGTAACGGTTCCAATAATTTCGGTGGTTCCGGAGCGGGTGGACCATCACCAATCAAGCCAGGTAAATCAATTATCATCGTTATCATTGGCGTGTTAATCGCAGCTGGTGCTTATTATTTCCAGTTTAATGGAGCTGGCAATATCATGAACAAAATCAAGGATGCCACCAACAATATGAGCAATTCCATTGATACCGGTTCAATCACCAATATGATTCAAACCGCCACCAATGAAACTCAAAAAGTAGTCAATTCTACCGATCCTCTCAACAAAAAATTGAATGCCTACGTCGGTCTGCTCAACAATGTTTCTGAACGTGTAAATGATTCTTATGATCGTTATCTCAGCTGGGCTGATTATCAAAACGGACCAACTGGTCAGGAAAGAAATATTTATGGTTTGTATGAATTAAACGATTATTCAAACGACTTTGAAAAAGCTGATCAGGCTCTAGCTCTTCAGCCAGAACATGAATTGGATAAAATTGTCCGGGATTATATTGCTGCCTACAAAGAAGTCGAACCGCTCAATGAAGAGGCCTACAATTATTATGATCAGAAAGATTACCTCGATGATAATATGGCCAAAGGTAAAGAACTCCATCCCAAACTGGTTGCCGCTTTCGATAAATTCCAGGCTGCTTCTGATCAGCTCAGCGCTGAATACGAAAAAGTTGATTTAGTGCAGAGAAAATTAGAATTGGAAGAATACAAAAAATCTGGTGCTAAATTGGCTTATGCCAGTACCAATACCCTTTTAACTGCCCAGGATATGTATATTTTCCTGCGCGATTCCCTCAGCTCCAGCGAAGGCGATCCTGCCCAAATTAATGCTGATACTTTCAAACAGAAAATTGATCTCTACGAAGCCGCTCTCACTGATTTGAAAACTTTCAAAGGCAAAACTGCCGATATCAAACGTGAATACGGTATCACTGGCGATTCACTTTTCGACAGTTTCCTGGACAGTTCAGATGACTTTGCCAAAGCCTACAAAGCTTATTACCGCGCCGTCCGCGACAAAAATTTCCCTGAAGTATTTGGATCCGAAGATTTCACTGAAGGAACTTTTGGCAACTTCCTTTATGCTTACAACAACATGATTGATAAATACAATTTCATGTCAGCCTTCTAATTTCTGTTAATCCTGTCCCCGTTTCGCATGTCAGTCTCCTCCTTAAAACCCGACAAAACAGCGCGCCGCAATTCAGAAAATCTGAGCGGCGCGCTTAAATATTTCATCCAGACTTTTGGCTGTCAGATGAATTATTCGGATACCGAAAGAGTGGCTGCCATACTGGAAAAATCAGGTTATCAAAAAGCCGAGCAACTGGAAGAAGTTGATCTGTTTATTTTCAATACCTGTTCCATCAAACAAAAGGGTGAAGACAGAGTATATGGAATTATCAAAAACATTGGCCAAATGAAAAAAGCCAATCCCAGACTGCTGATTGGGATAACCGGCTGCATGGTTCGTCAGACCAGTTCACGCAATTCAGAATGGGACAAAAAAGACGATCTGCTCAAAAACCTCAAACCACTCGATTTCGTTTTTCGCATTACTGATACGGGTACACTTCCAGCTGTTTTGGCTGAAGCCGAGCCGCTTTTGGAATTGTCTGAAATTGAGGATATTACACCTCAGTCCAATACCGATTACCTGCGCGTTAAACCAGAATACACCACCAAATTCCAGGCTTTTGTCCCAATTCAAATCGGTTGTGATAAATATTGTACTTACTGCATAGTTCCTTATTCCCGTGGACGCGAACAAAGCCGGCCTCTGTCAGAAATTTTGACTGAATGCCGACAATTGGTAGAAAACGGCTGCAAGGAAATTACTTTGGTCGGGCAAACAGTCAATTCCTATGGACTGTCTGCTCTCGATCAAAAATCACCGAACTTCGCTGATTACCATGGTCTGCGTAGCCAGGGGGCCAGGCCGGAATTACCTTTCATTCGTCTGCTACGTGAATTAAATGCTCTCTCTGAACTGGGTTTGGATCGACTTCGTTATACTTCTCCTCATCCACGTGATCTGACTGATGAATTAATCGAAGCACATGCCACTTTTAAAGTACTTTGTCCTTATATACATCTACCCGTTCAATCCGGTGATAATCAGGTTTTAGCGCGCATGAATCGCAAATACACTGTTGAACAATATCGTGAAAAAGTAACCAAATTGCGAGCGCGCATTCCCCATTGCGCCATTTCTACCGATTTAATTGTCGGCTTTAGTGGCGAAACCGAGGAACAATTTGAAAATACTTACCGATTATTTGAAGAAATGCAGTGGGATCAGGCTTATATTTCCCGCTACAGTGAGCGCAAAGGTACGCTTGCCCATAAAGCCTTCCCCGATAATATTCCGGCAGAAGAAAAAGCCCGTCGTTGGCACAAAGTCAACAATCTGCTCAAAAAAGTATCCTTAAAAAATCATCAGGCCCTGGAAGGAAAAGTGCTGGAAGTACTTGTCGAAACCTATCTTCCTCTGACCAAAGAATGTCAGGGTAAAAGCCGCGAAATGAAAATCGTTCAATTTCCCGGCACTCCCGATCTCATTGGTACCATTCAAAAAATAAAAATTGAAAAAGGCTTGGATTGGCTGCTCAAAGGTACAAACCCACTCTTCAAAAATTCCGGTGAATTGGCATAGGTAAACACGTGCAGGAAAGTCTTTAGGCTTCCAAAAATTCCTCCCAAATTTTTTCTGCGTCGTCGGGTGTACAGTCCAGCAACAATTTATCAGCAGGCTGAATTTGCACGGCAATTCCATCATTACAAAAGTCCATACAACCGCATCTATTTACTCTCGCCACACTAATTAAACCAGGATGTTGATGAAGTTTTTCTTTCAATTTGGCACGCAATTCTTCACCTCCCCGTGTCGCACAGCCGGTACCATCTTTCTTGGTATTACAGCAGACAAATAATTGCTTGCGATATTTATTCTGAGAAATTTTCATGAAATATTGTCGTAATAATTATGCTTATTTTGCATCACCGATTACTGCCTTAATTCTGCGTACCCCGGCTGAAGAGGCCTCTTCTTTCACTATCTTAAAATGTTTCAAATCACCGGTATTATCAGCATGCGGCCCACCACAAATTTCCAGAGAAAAATCACCCATACGATAGACTTTAATCTG
>JADLFY010000058.1 GCA_020849575.1 Candidatus Peregrinibacteria bacterium | reverse complement strand
ACCAGTTTTTATTGATACGATGGTCAGTAACTCTATCCTGGGGAAAATTATAAGTACGGATTTTTTCTGACCTGTCGCCTGAACCAATTTGAGCTAAACGCTGTTCCCCCAGTTCTTTCTGACGCTTTTCCATTTCCATAGCATAAAGCCTTGTTCTAAGAACTTCCATGGCTTTGGCTTTATTTTTTAACTGTGATTTTTCATCCTGCATGGAAACCACCAAACCGGAAGGGATATGGGTAATTCTCACAGCAGAGTCCGTCGTATTCACACTTGGTCCACCCGGACCTCCAGCTCTGAACACATCAACTTTCAAATCAGCATCTTTGATCTGGACATCAACCTCTTCCGCTTCAGGCAAAACAGCTACGGTAATAGTCGACGTATGTACACGCCCCTTAGCCTCTGTCGTAGGCACACGCTGAACACGATGAACACCAGATTCATATTTAATAATTCCATAGGGCATTTCACCACCAGTTACTTTGAAAACAATTTCTTTAATTCCACCGGCTTGCGCTTCACTTTGAGAAATCAATTCAATTTTATAACCATGGCTCTCCAGATATTTCATATAAGCCCTGGCCAGTTCTCCGCCAAACAAAGCCGCCTCCTCTCCGCCTGCACCAGCCCTGATTTCCACAATTGCATTTTTGAAATCATTAGGATCCTTGGGAAGCAATTCTACTTTGATAGCCTCTTCTATTTTTTCCACTTGTTCTTTCGCCTGTTTCAATTCTTCTTTGGCAAATTCCCGCATTTCATCATCACTTTCAGAATTGAGCAAAGCTTCAGAGTCTTTTAACTGTTGAGCAAATTTTTTATAATTCCTGAATAAAACCACCACTTTGGAAAGTTCTTTATGACGTCGCGTCAATTTCACATAAGCAGTTTGATCAGCAATATTCTCAGGTTTAGAAAGATCTTCTTCTACTTTGAGAAATTCATCTTCCAGATTTTGTAACTTGTCTACCATCATAAAATTAGCCCCATTAAAGTATTACCACTTTAGCACAAACACCCTTGGTATCCCAGCCAAATCATTGATTATTTCCATTGCAATTGCTTCCGGAAATTTCTCTTTCAAAACTGTCTCCATGATTTCGGCCTGTCCAAAGCCAAATTCCCCGATCATTAAGCGGGGTTTCCAGGGAAATTTTTGGAGCTGATCAAACATCTTTCTATACAAATCCAAACCGTCACTACCACCAAAAAGCGCCACTGCAGGCTCATACTTTTCTACATCATTGGCTACAAAATTAAATTTTTCCGTCCCAATATAAGGTAAATTAGCCAGAATAATATCAGCAGGAAAATCAGCAGCTTCTTGCAGTAAATCTGACTTTTTTAAATTTACTCTTTCTTCTATTTTCAAAAATTCGAGATTTGTCCTGGCTACTTTCAAAGCCTCTTCAGAAATCTCCAAACCCAAACCTTTAACTTGATTTTCCACTACAGCCAAAGAAAGCAGAATACAGCCCGAACCGGTCCCTACATCAATAACCCGTATTTCTGCCAAATTCTGACAATTTTCCTGAATAAATTTTCTACTCAAATCTACCAATAACTCAGATTCCGGCCTGGGGATAAGTACATCAGCATTAACCTGGAATTTTATCCCATAAAACTCTTTATAACCAATCAACTGAGCCAATGGTTCACCAGCCATCAGACGATTCACACCCTGCCAATAACGCTGCTCTACTTCACCATCAACTTCAATCTCACCATTGATAAACAAATAGGTCTTATCCTTACCCACGCACTCAGCCAGCCACACTTCAATAGCCAAATTATCAGGGTTTTCACCCCAATTTTCCCGAGTCTGCTTAATTAATTGATTAATTTTTACCATTTTCATGACAAAAAAGCGGGCCCTACGGGCCCGCTTCAATATACTAATAGTACTTCATCTTTTCACGCTGTGCACGATAATGTTGTCTCATCATGGCTGCAGCACGGACTTGTCTCTTACGAAGAGGTCTTTTGAAATAACGGCGGGATTTCAATTCAACCAAAAGACGGCTGGATTGCACTTTTTTGTTGAAACGTGCAACTAATCTTTCTACTGATTCTTTTGGATTTCTTATTACTTTAATTGCCATATTGATGTTACCCCCTTCATTTAGTTAATTTTACAAGCATCTGTTTTCGACCGGATGCGCGGGCAGTATGCCCTGTAGTAAGCCAGAAGTCAATTAATTTTTAAGCTTATGCCAATTGGCTGATTTACTAATCAAATAGAGCATTTGGGCCACTTCTTTACGGGTCATTTCTCCAGCTGGATAAAAATAAATTTTAGCAATAACCGGGACTGTTCCAACAGTATTTCCTGCAGATACAGTATGATTTGTACCAATCAGACGATCTTTGAACAAAAATCTGGCATAGGGTGCAAACCAATCATTATTCTTGATATCAACAACTAATTTATCATCAAAATAAACATCATTGGCAGCCACCTCCAATTTAGGTTTTTCAAACATGGCATTTACCGCTATTTTCATTGCTTCAGCTCTATTTACACAGAGATAACCACGGAAATACCCGTCATTATACCCAGCTACAATTCCCAGGCTCTTGGCCTTATTGGCATATACCCAATACCAGTCAGTCTTTTTGATATCCGGAAATGGAGATTGAAAGTTTTCATCAGCTGGAGCCCGTCCATCGCCTGATCGTGCTCTGAGTACCATTTTCACCAGTTCCGCTCTCTTCACACAAACATTGGGTTTCCAGCTATTATCATCGTAACCCGTCGCAATCCCCTCAGAGACTGCCCACTGTATGGCATCATAATAGTCAGTTTTGGAGTTAATATCAGAAAAAGTCGCTGACGTTGCTGCCAAAGCCGAATTTACCGTAAACAGAGCCATTATCATCCCACCAAAAATTATCGTTAGTGATTTCTT